>JANXTQ010000085.1 GCA_025352305.1 Actinomycetes bacterium | reverse complement strand
TCCCCGTTTTTAACAACGGGGCTGTTTCGTTACTCCCGTCATCCCAACTACTTCTTTGAGATCGCCCAGTGGTGGCTCGTCTATCTCTTTGCGGTGAACGCGGCACATAGCTTTGCTCTGTGGACAGTGGCCGGTCCTGTTCTACTCACACTGCTATTCGTCGGGTCCACTCGCTTCACCGAAAGCATCACCGTGTCGAAGTATCCCGAATACGTCAACTACCAAGCCACGACCTCTGCGGTAGTGCCGTGGTTGTCGCGATCAGCGCGTTAGGGAAACAACAGCTCCATTTGGTGAGCCGCTGCGGCACCGACGTCAAGTTCGCCAACATTGGATAGGTGAACGAAGTTCGACGACGCGGTGCGCGACGCACCGAGTGAATCCACTTCACTCACGCGAAAGAGATGAGTCGCTGCGAAGTCGTCCGCAGCGCGAACAGCGGCGTCCCCGTGAATTTGCGTGATACATCCATCCTTCTTGCAGAAGCCGTGAGTTTGGCGATAGTTAATCAACTTCGCAATCGACTCCTTAATCAAAACAATCGGCGCGTTGGGCGACATCGCCAGACGACTGCGTAGGGAGGATACGAAGTTGATCAGTTCATTTTTGTAGTTAGCGGCACCGAGATTGGCGTCGCTTTCGCCCTGGTACCAAACAAACGACGCCAGCACGTCGAGTTGACCGTTCGCTGCGTCGTGCTGCATAACGAGGTGAACCTGATTGAGCAACACGACAAAGGAACCAGTAGCTCGCGCGGGGTCCCAGTTGTACGACAAGGAGGTATTGGTTTCCGCGGTTTTAATAATCGTGACGGTGACTCCGCGGTCGTGCGCCAACGTGCGCGCAATTGCTAGCTCGGGGCCAAATATTTGGTGGCCGTAAAAAATCTGCGGCGTATCTAACGCCACGGGCACCCCATTACTCAATGACGTCAAATCGAAGGGTTGCCAGTTAATAGCATCGTGCACATCCGCGCTCGAGGTATAGGGGGCCGCAAAGAAGTTGACGTGAGTGGTGGGATCCACCACGAAAGATGTCGCGCCCATGGCGTTGGACTGGCCCGCCACAATCACCACGTAACGACGCGGTACCGCAGCGCTCCACGGTGAACTGATCGACGCCTTGCCGGGGATGTACGCCGTCACCTTGAAGAGCCACGGCACCGAATCGGTAATCGACACCTCACAGCTAGACCCATCGACAATCTGACAACTTTTGCCCACCGGAGCGGAACTGACGATGTACGTAACGTGACGCGACGACAACTCGGGCCACGAAATCTTGAGCGCCGCCACCTTGGTGCTGACACTTATGGACAAAGTGGTTCGTGGCGACGACGACCACGCGGAACTCACGCCGAGTGCGTTCAAAGAAACAACGGCCGCCATAGCCGCCGCGCGTGACCACGTGGTCACGTTGTGGTCGTTACGAGCGAACGACCGTTGATCGCCTCGTGCATCTGACGACTCTACGAAATATGACGACAATGCATCTTCAAGCCGGCTCGGGGCATATTTCGCTTCGAGAGGGCGAGCACCGCGCCCGCAGGTAGGGGTGCTGAGCTAGCGAGCTAGAAAATAGGTCGGAGGCGACCCCCTCGCGACACCTATTTAGCAGTACCGTTCGCTCAGAACAACGCAGGGGGATGCCATGAATACTCAATCCACTATCACGAGTCGGCCACGACGACTTCGCTACATGTCAGCGGCGATCGCTCCGCTCCTTTTACTCAGTACGGCGGTGCTCGCGGTCCCCGCGGGGGCTAGTTCATTGAACGTCACCTTTGCGGTCACCTCAGTCGACTTTGGCACCGAGACGGTCGGAACAACCGCCACGGCGCAAGCAGTCGTAACCAACACCACGTCGGCTCCGCTCTACTTCAAGGCCGCAGCCGCGCACGGTGGATCGGCCGGTGACTTTTCCCTCTCGAGCGCTGGTTGCGCGGGAGCGCTCGCGCCCGCCTCGAGTTGCACCGTCGGCGTCTCATTTACCGCCGGTGCACCCGGCGACCGAGTGTCCTCACTTGACGTAACGCTCGGCGTCAAGGGTCCCGGTGGCAGCTTCATTGGCGAAGCCACCGTGAAGGGGCTGTTGAGTGGCCACGGCGTTGCCCCCGACTTCACCCTGAGTAACGCCAACGCGGGCTCCGTGGTCCTGGGTTCCCTCGGCACCGCCTCGATAGTGGTGACCAATACGTCGGCCGTTTCCTTACAGGTCCACAGTTGGAACGTTACGGACACGCACCACTTCTTTTCCGTCGCCTCGAGCACCTGTTCGGCGCCGTTGGCCTCAAGCGGAACCTGCGTATTTGTGGTCCTCTTTGCGCCGAAGTCTCTCGGTGCGGTGTCGGGTACTGTCACGATCTCACTCAGCGTGATCGGCGCCGCTCACCCCGAGTTTGTTACCCACGCCGCCACGGTTTCGGGCACCGGAACTAAGTCGGGTGGCTCCACCGGACCCATTTCGCTCAGCGCCTTTAACGCGGGTGAGCTGACGGTCGGAACGTCCCTCAGCGGTCAAGTGTCGATGACCAACGTATCCAAAGGAACGGTCACAGTTCTGAGCTCCGTCCTTTCGGGCTCGAACGCGGCTGACTTCAAAGTCGGAACTAATAACTGTCCCGCGAATCTGGCGAGTGGATCGTCGTGCCAGTTCAACGTGACTTTCGCTCCGTCACAACCCCGCGTTCGAACGGCCAATTTGGCGATCACGGTGAAAGTAACCAACGGGGCCAATCACCACGAGGTCAAAGTTTCGACGCCACTGAGCGGTACCGGAATTCGCCCGACTGCCAAACTGAGCGCACCGAATTTTGGTGCCGTCACCATTGGTTCATCGAGCTCGGCCCAGGTGACCGTCACGAATACGTCAGTGTCGCCGCTCAATTTCCGAACGGCCACTCTGAGCGGTCCGCACATGCCGAGCTGGTCCGTGTCGTCGTCGACCTGTTCGGGAGCGCTTGCTCCGAGCGCGAGTTGTGAGATCGGACTGACGTTCGCACCGCACACCCAGGGAGATCTCTCGATTGTTCTGAGCGTCGTACTGGGAATTCACCAGGGCACGCACCACGTCATTGTGCCGAGCCAAGTAACCGTCAAGGGCAGTGGCGCGGAGCCGAGTTTCTCCGTTGTGGTGCCGAGTTTCACCGCGACCGCCAAGGGTGGCTCGTCGAGCGCTGTCGCCGTCATTACGAACACGTCGGACGTGACTCTGAGTTACAAGTCAGCGGCTCTCGCCGGTGGCAACGTCAATGACTTCACGGTAAAGGGCACCACCTGCGTAGGCCAGTTGGCCCCCGCGGCCAGCTGCAACGTGAGCATTTCGTTTCACCCGTTGCAGTCAACCGGCGGAGCACGATCCACCACCCTGCGCATTGTTTTGAATATTTCGTCCATCACGCCAACGGCGTCGGTTTCCTCGCTGAGCACGCTCAACGCTACGGAACTCTAAGAATATTGAGTCACACCGTTCTCCGCCCATCGAGAGTCTCTCGGTGGGCGGAGAACGTTTAGTTGCGTTACTTGCTCAACCCAGGGCGAGTGCCGCGACACCAGCGAGCACGACCGCTCCCGATATAACGACCTTCACGCCGCCTCGCTCGGAGAAAAAGACCACTCCAAAGACCGCAGCCCACAGCACCCCCGTTTCGCGCAACGCACTCACCACTCCGAGGGGTGCTCGCGCCTGCGCCCACAGAACGGCGCCGTAGCCCACGAGTGAGATGGCCCCGGCACCGACGCCGACGGCCGCGCGCCGCGGTTGTGGCCACCACCCCTGCGGTAAGCGAAACAGAGCTCCCGCAATGAACAGGGATCCCTGAATGGAAAAAAGGGTGACGGCGTAGCGCAGCGCACTGTGACTCGCTCGTACGCCGAGTCCGTCAATAACGGTGTAGGTCGCAATCGCGACCCCGGTAGCGAGCGCCCAGAGCACGGCACGCCGAGAGGTCGCTTCACGGTTTCCGGTCGCGAGCAAGCTAATTCCGACCACGACCAACGCCACGCCCACGACGGCCACTGCGCTGACGTGTTCGTGAGCAATCAGAACCCCGCCAAAAGTCGCCAGAACCGGGGCAACCCCGCGCGCAATGGGATACGAGCGTGACAGGGATCCGTGGCGATACGCCGACATTAAGAACAGCTCGTAGGTCAGATGACACAACACCGCCGCAGCGAGATAGGCCCACGCAGCCCTGCGGGGCGCGCCAATGAAAAAAACCACTGCTGCGCTCGGCACCGCCACTCCCACATTGATCAACGTGAAGCTGACGAGTTGATCCGAAAAGCTCTTGGCCATGGCGTTCCACGTCGCGTGAGCGAGTCCGGCGGCTAAAACGACGCCGATTACGCCAAGAGAAATCGAAATAACGCTGAGCGTCACGACGACGCGCGAACTTTTTGACGGTGGGCTCCACGCGGCACGGCGGTCACCTTAACCGTGGGCCACATAACGGCCCTGCTCTCTCGGAGGGCGTGAAGGAGCCGTGTAGAGTAGGAACTCGCGTCACGGGACACCACTCCCGCGGCGCGATGCACGGACCTGTGGTGCAGCCTGGAGTGCACGCCGCCCTGTCAAGGCGGAGGTCGCGGGTTCAAATCCCGTCAGGTCCGCTCAGCGTTGCAGTTAACGCTGAAGTTGGTCGAGTAGCTCAGTTGGTAGAGCGCGCGCCTGAAAAGCGTGAGGTCACCGGATCGACGCCGGTCTCGACCACCGAGAGAGAGGGTCAGCGTGGACGCCTTTAACGGAGTGAGAACTCCTCCCGCCCCAGTAAATGAAGTGGTGCGCGAGTACGCACCAGGTTCGAGCGAACGCGCTCAGCTCATTCAACAGCTCAGCGACTTTCGCGCCGAAGGGCCCCGCGAATTGCCCATGGTGATTGATGGGCTTTCTCAGATGGCCAGTGGCGACGAGATCACCGTTGTTGAACCCCATAGCCACCAACGCGTGCTCGGCGTTACGCGAGAGTGCAGCGACCACGACGTCACTCGCGCCATTGACAGTGCTTTAGCGGCCGGTCCCGCGTGGCGCGCGCTATCGCTCGGCGAGCGATCCTCCATCTTTCTGCGTGCGGCCGCTCTGCTCAGCGGTCCGTGGCGATCGCGGATCAACGCTGCCACGATGCTCGGTCAGTCCAAGAGTGCATATCAGGCAGAAATTGACGCCGCGTGTGAGATGGCCGACTTTTTTCGATTCAGTGTGGCGGACGCTCACGATCTCTATGAACGCCAGCCCCGCATTTCGCCCGACGGAGTGCGAAACGAGTTGGACTACCGCCCCCTCGAAGGCTTCGTGCTAGCAATCACGCCATTCAATTTCACCGCGATCGCCGCGAATTTGGCCTGCGCCCCGGCGTTGATGGGAAACACGGTGCTCTGGAAGCCGAGTGTGACCCAACAGTTCTCCGCGTCGCTCACGATGTCGATGCTCCAAGAGGCGGGACTTCCACCCGGCGTAATCAATCTCGTCACGGGCAACGGTGACGCCGTCTCGCGCGTCGCACTCACGCACCGCCAGTTGGCCGGTATTCACTTCACCGGATCGACCGCCACCTTTCGCCACTTATGGCGCGCCGTGGCTAACAACCTCGATAACTACGTGAGCTATCCGCGCCTCGTCGGCGAAACGGGGGGCAAAGATTTTGTCGTGGCGCACGCGAGTGCCGCCACGGCGCCCTTGGTTACCGCCCTCGTTCGAGGCGCCTTTGACTACCAAGGTCAAAAGTGCTCGGCAGCGTCGCGAGCGTATCTGCCCGAGTCGCTCGCAGCGCACGTGCTGGATGAACTCGTCGACGCAACTTCGTCGCTCACTTACGGCGACGTCACGGATCTCACGAACTACGGCGGTGCGGTCATTGACCGCCGGAGTTTCACTCGATTGGCCGGACTTTTTGACCGACTGAAGAATGATCCGTCCGTGCAGATACTCACCGGCGCGGTGGCTGACGACAGTGAAGGATTCTTTATCTCCCCCACGGTCGTGAGCTCTGCGAATCCCCATCACGAAATATTCACCACGGAGTTCTTTGGCCCGGTCCTCTCCGTTCTTACCTACCCCGATCGCGAATTCGAGTCGACCCTGCAACTCGTTGACAGCTCCACGCCCTACGCGCTGACCGGAGCGCTCTTCGCCCGCGATCAACAGGTCATTGCGAGTGCGAGTTCCGCACTTCGCTACAGCGCAGGAAACTTCTACGTAAACGACAAACCCACCGGTGCGGTCGTTGGCCAACAACCCTTCGGCGGTTCGCGCGCCTCGGGTACTAACGACAAGGCCGGATCGATCTTGAATCTCGAGCGGTGGGTTTCGGCGCGCACGATCAAAGAGACCTTCGTCGCTCCCACCGCGCACGGCTACGCCCACCAACGTACGCAGTGAGTATGAATCTGCTTCGCACGTCGCTGCTCGCGGCGTCACGGTCGGATCGACTGCGCCGCGGTATTGAACATTTTGGACCCACCAAATCGGTCGTGGACCGCTTCGTGGGCGGAACTGACGTCGCCGACGTCGTCAAAGTCTCAGCCGCGCTACGCACCAGCGGACTGCTCAGCACGATTGACCACCTCGGTGAAGATGTCACCAACGATCACGGTGCCGAGCAAACGGTCGCCGCGTACCTCGAACTTCTCGGAGCCCTTGACGGCACGTCCGACGAGGACGTCTCACTGAAGCTCAGCGCACTCGGTCTCGTTCACGACGCCGACGGCGCCCTCGAACGAGCGCGAACCATCGTTCGCGCCGCCGCGAAACGAAACGTCACCGTCACTATTGACATGGAAGCCAGTTCATTGACCTCCGTCACGCTGGACGCCGTGCGTGAACTGCGCAGTGAAACGCCCTCCGTCGCGGCCGTTATCCAGGCCATGCTTCGACGAAGCGAAGGTGACGCCCACAAACTCTCGAGCGAGGGAGCCCGAGTTCGTTTGTGCAAGGGGGCCTACGCAGAAGAGCACGCCGTCGCCTTTACGAGTCGCGAGTCGGTACGCGCCAGTTACGTGCGCTGCTTACATGCGCTGTGGCACTCAGGAGCGACACCCCTGGTCGCCACCCACGACCCCCAACTCGTCACTGCGGCCAGCGAGCTCGCCGAAAGTTCTCCACGCTCCTTTGAGTTCCAGATGCTCTACGGCGTTCGCAGCGAGGAACAAGTTCGTCTCGCACGCGCCGGACACCGCGTTCGTGTTTATGTGCCCTACGGCAACGAATGGTACGGATACCTGGTGCGTCGCCTCGCCGAACGGCCGGCGAACGTCACGTTCTTTTTACGTTCTCTGCGCTCTCAGAGCTAGCGCCGGCGAACTCGCCACGCGCTGAGCGACACCGCGATCAAGGTCACGAGCGGTAAAACAATTACTCCCGCGACTCGGTAGTTGTGCAACAAGAAGGCCAGGGCGACAACTCCGAGAGTGACGAAGAAGAACTCCGGAGCATCGCCGATCAGAAAATCCATCCAGAAGTCCACGAATATCTTCAGCGCTCGCTTCATGGTGCCGCGACGACCGGCTCACGAAGCACGCGTGTGGCAATAAACGTTGCGGCGCCAAAAAAGGCCACCAGACCAAGAATGAAAAGGTCGCTGCCCGGCCACTTCAAACCAGC
>JANXTQ010000035.1 GCA_025352305.1 Actinomycetes bacterium | reverse complement strand
GATGTTGATGCCCGGAGATCGGTCGCTGTCGCTGACCAGCCCGATCGTTGTACACCTCTTTCATCGGGCCTTGTTGATTCAAGGTGGGGTCATTTTGCTTTTGGGCCTCGGCCTGCTCGGAGTGTTTCTCGTCCGTCAACTCGCCAGTTCAACGCCGCTGGTTCGAGAAGTGCGCTCGTACACCTATCTGCGCTGGAGCTTTGGAGCGCTGTGGTTCATTGATGGACTGTTGCAACTGCAACCGGCCATGCCCTTGGGTCTCGCCAGCCAAGTGGTGGCCCCGTCGACGAGTGGCGCGCCGTCCTGGCTGCATTCGTGGGTCTTTTTGGGCGTCGGACTGTGGAATCGACACCCGCTCGCGCTCGCGGAGGCCACCGCCTGGTTGCAAATGGGAATCGGACTGGCCCTCGTGGGATGTCGGGGACGCAGCGTCCGTATCGTCGCGGCGCTATCGATTGGGTGGGCGCTCATTGTGTGGATGTTCGGAAACTCTTTCGGAGGAATTTTTTCATCCACGGCGTCGATCCTGTTTGGTTGGCCCGGAGCGGTGTTGTTTTATTTCGTTGCCGGACTGTGGTTGTGCGCGCGACATGACTTTTTTAGTCGGAACTTTTCGAAGTGGACGCTTCGCAGCGTCGCGACACTCTTTGGAATTGGCGCGCTGTTGCAGCTACTTCCCAACCGCGAGTTTTGGCACGGTGGTCCCGACAACGCTCTGAACGCCATGACCCAAAGCATGGCTCAAGCGGGCCAGCCGAGTTGGCTACGCACTGTCGTCGTTCACGGTGGTTCATTGGGCGGCACACTCGGCGGTGGACTCAATTTAATTGTGGTCTTTTGGCTGCTCATCTGTGCGGTCGGTTTGTGGAGAGCCGCCACTCGGCCACTTCAGTGGCCCATCATCACGACTCTTGTTGGAACGGGAGTGATCTGGGTGGTTGCGCAGGACGCGGCCGTGTTTGGAGGGTTGTCCACGGATCTCAACTCCATGGTGCCTTTGGCCGCGCTGGTGTGGTGCGCGTCACCTCGACGCCGCGTCGACGAGGTCCACCACCCGGTCGTGTCAGCGACGCCACGAAGAGTCATTGGCTTATCCAGTTCAGCCATCGGGGCCGCAATGTTGGCGGTAGCTCTCATCCTCACTAGTTCGGCACTGTTGTCGGATTCAGCAGAAACCACCCTGTTCCTCGCGCAGGAACAGTCGAACTATTCGCTCATTGATGCTCCAGCCTCGCCCTTTACTCTGCTCGACCAGCACGCTGTCAAATTTTCGTTGCCGTCGAACGATCACCGTTTCACGGTGCTGACGTTTCTCGATCCCAACTGTTGGACTGACTGTCGCCTTATTGCCCATCAGCTCCAAGACGTAGCCAACTCTCTCGGAGCGAAGGCCTCGCAAGTGGATTTTGTCGCCGTGGCGGCCAATCCGGCGCACGAACGACTGAGCGATGTTCGCCAATTTATAGAGAAAAATAGCCTGCAGCATCTGCGCCACCTGCACTTCGTAGCCGGTTCGCTGGCTGAACTCGAACGAGTGTGGGCCAACTACGGCGTGCAGGTCGTACCTAATCTCAACAATCACGGTATGTCAGTTCACAGCGACGTCGTCTACATCATCACGCCCGCGGGACGAGAACGAGTATTCATTCCCGATGATCCGGCGGCCGGCTGGTCGGGAGAGCAGTCCACCGCAACCGCTCTACGCAATGCGCTCTTTGACGCGGGTCTACGCTGAGCTAGCGCTGAGCAGAGTCGTCGTCGCGGTGTACTCGAGCGAGGTAGTTGTTGTACGCAGTGAGGGCGTCATCACTCGCCTCGCGCTGTAAGGGGCGAGGCGCTGGGGTCGTGCCTCGACTCTCGCGGACCAGTTGGCGCCACATAAACAGCCCGTAACCACCGAGTAAAGGCCATTCAAAAACGTACGCCCACGAAAGGGCATTTCCACCAACGGCTCGACCGAGTTCGATGATGAAGGCACTAACGCAGATGGTCTCGGCGAGGATCAGCCCTGCGTGAAAACGCAGTTCGCCGGTAGAAGCTCTGCGCACGAGGCGAGCGTACCGGTTAGTCAGCACGGGGCCAAAGACGTGCGCGATTGAACTCGGTGTAACATGACATTCCAGAAGTCGTGAAGCGGATCCTGTGAGGTCCGAACGACGGGAGGAATTGTGGCAGAGAGAGAACGACGTCACGCGCGCCCGCGCGGCACTGTTTTCGTTCCGCGAACACAGTTACTCACCAGTGAGGACGTAGATCGCGCCGTGAGGCGAATGGCTCACGAGGTCATCGAACGAAACGTTCACATTGAAGATCTCGTCGTCATCGGCTTACAAACTGGTGGCGTTCCCTTCGCTCAACGGGTGGCCGCCGAACTCATCGACATTGCGCGACGGCCGGTCGAAGAAGGTCTGCTCGACGTGGCCTTTTACCGCGACGATGTGTCCTTGCATCCGGTCCTCGAAAGTGCCGAGACCATCATTGACGTCGATCTCACTGATCGAACAGTGTTACTCGTCGACGACGTTCTCTACACCGGGCGAACGATTCGAGCCGCGCTGAACGCCTTGTCCGATTGGGGCCGGCCTCGATCGATTCAACTCGCCGTGATGGTTGATCGCGGACACCGTGAACTGCCTATTCGACCGGACTACGTGGGCAAGAACTTGCCCACGGCCAAAGGTGAGGCGATTGATGCCTCGCTGTCGGGCGTCTGGATTGGCACATTGGTCGCCAAATGATTGATTCACTGGCCGGGGAGAATCTCATCTCGCTCGAAACGCTCTCGCAGACAGCGATGTTGGAAGTGCTCGATCACGCGGAACTTTTCGCGGAGGTCAATAGTCGCACCGTTCGCAAGGTTCCAACTCTCAAGAGCCGCGTAGTCGCCTCACTGTTCTTTGAAGAGTCCACTCGAACGCGGCTCAGTTTCGAAACGGCGGCCAAGCGACTGAGCGCCGACGTTCTCAGTTTGGCCGTTGCGTCCAGCAGCGTGAAAAAGGGAGAGTCACTGCGCGACACCATTGCGACAATTGACGCTCTTGGTATCGATGCGGTCATCCTTCGCCATCACAGCAGCGGCGCAGCGAGTCAGGTTGCGCGATTCGTTCCGCACGTTCGCGTGATAAATGCGGGCGATGGACAACATCAACACCCCACTCAGGGTCTGCTGGACGTCTTCACCGTTCGCCAAGTGTTAGCAGAACGCAGCGGAACGAACGCACGAGAGTCGGGATCTGAACTTTTTCGTGGGTTGCACGTACTGATTGTGGGAGATCTGCGTCATTCGCGCGTTGCTCGAAGCGACGCGTGGGCGTATTCGCGCCTGGGCGCTGAGGTGCGCGTCTGTGGACCGGGCACCTTGCTGCCCGATGACCTCTCCGCCTGGCCCGTCACTCTCGAAACCAACTTCGACGACGCGTTGCAATGGGCGGACGTGGTCGGAGTTTTGCGTTTGCAAAAAGAACGCGGCACCGGTTCGCTCGTCCCGTCACTTGACGAATTCACCGCGAGTTTCGGCATGACTAAGCAACGCGTGCAACGACTGCGCTCGAGCACACTGATTACACACCCGGGACCAATGAACCGCGGTGTCGAAATTGATTCGTGGGCGGCCGATCACGCCAACTGTCTGGTGGAGCGTCAAGTAGCCAACGGGGTTGCAGTGCGAATGGCGGTGCTGTATCTCGCCCTATCGGGTGCGAGAGTCGAAGGAGAAATCAATGAGTGAGGTCGTGGTCATTCGAGGTGGCACCGTGATTCACGCCGACCAGGCGCTGCGTCAAGACGTGCTCATCCGTGACGGCAAGGTGCACGAAGTTGGCGACTCGATTACGGTGCCCGCCGGTGCGCTCGAGATCGACGCCAGCGGTGCCTGGGTCGGACCCGGATTCGTTGATCTCCATACGCACATGCGCGAGCCCGGTCGTGAAGGCGCCGAAACAATTGAGTCAGCTTCACGCGCCGCCGCGATAGGTGGCTACAGCGCCGTGGTGGCCATGCCGAACACGGAGCCTGCCATTGACAACGTGGTCGTAGCGACCTACGTCTTGAGCCAAGGCGAACGCGCTCTGGTCGACGTGGCAGTCGCGGGAGCAATCACGGTCGGACGCGGCGGTACCCATCTCGCAGCGATTGGCGAGATGGCCGCGCTCGGAATCCGTCTATTTACCGACGACGGAATGGGCGTTCAGGATCCTTCTCTGATGCGTCGCGCCCTGACGTACGCCGCACCCCTCGGCGTGACTCTCGCTCAGCACTGTGAAGATGATTTACTCGCCGCGGGCGGGGTGATGAACGAGGGAGCGCTCAGTTCAAAGTTGGGCTTGAGTGGTCGACCGGCACTCGCAGAAGAGTTGATGGTGATGCGCGACATCGAGCTCGCTCGATTGACGCGTTGCCCACTGCACTTTTTGCACCTGTCAACTGCTCGAAGTGTTGCGCTCGTTGTTAATGCACGTCGCGAGGGTGTCGCCGTCACCTGTGAGGTTGCTCCGCATCATTTCACCCTCGACGAATCATGCTGCGATCAGTACGACGCAATTTTCAAAGTCCACCCTCCGCTTAGAACCACCAACGATGTTGAACAGTTACGTGAAGCTCTCCGTGACGGACGAATCGACGCCGTCGCTACCGATCACGCGCCGCACGAGGTGCAACTGAAGGAGTTGCCCTTTGACGAAGCACCCGCGGGGATGTTGGGTCTCGAACACGCGGCGAGCTTGACCTTGGACGTCGTTGGAACGGATAATCCGATTCGCCTGTTCCAACTTCTATCTCGCGCTCCGTCGGCAATTGTCCAGCTTCGTTCGAGCGATCAACGCGTTCGACTCAGCGCACACGGTGGCGACGTCGCTGTGGGCGAGGACGCGAACGTGGTGATCTTCGATCCCACCGCCACGCGTCAGGTCGACCGGGGCCAGCTGCAAAGTCGTTCCACCAATACGCCGTACCACGGTCGCCAGTTGCACGGCGCCACGCGTGCTCTGATCGTTCGAGGTTCCGTTGTCGTGAACGAGGGGACGCTGCGATGAATCGAGACGAGGCCCACTTGGTACTGAGTGACGGCGAAGTATTCGAGGGCTACTCGGCCGGCTACGTGTCACAAAGTGGCGTGTGCGAAGGGGAGTTCGTCTTTAACACTGCGCTCAGCGGGTACCAAGAGGTCATCACCGATCCCAGTTACGCCGGACAGATCATCTCGTTTACGTATCCCCACATTGGCAACTACGGCGTGACGAGCTTGGACAATGAGGCGCTTCGACCGTACTGTCGCGGAGTTGTCGTGCGCGAACTGTGTGACGTGCCGTCCAACTGGCGCTCGCAGCGCTCGCTCGAACAGTTTTTGATTGACCATCAGATTCCCGCGATCGTCGGCATTGACACTCGCCGACTGACGCGTCACCTTCGTGCTCACGGCGCGGTGCCGGGAGCTTTCGGCGTCGGCGGCGTTGACGCAGTGCGCTCGGCGTCGCTGAGAGCGCGAACGACGGACAACTGCGACCTTGCTAGCGAGGTCACGACCACTCACCGATACGACCTCGGCGATGGGGATCTGCACGTCGTGGCGATCGACTACGGCATCAAGACGACCATGGTTCGCCAACTGGCTCAGCGCTTTCGCTTGAGTGTGTTGCCCGCGTCGAGCACCGCAGAACAGATTGACGAACTAAAGCCCGACGGAATTTTTCTCTCCAACGGTCCGGGCGACCCCGCCGCGTTGGGCGCTGCAACGCAGGAACTTCGCTTGATGCTGGGCAAATATCCCATCTTCGGCATCTGTCTCGGTCACCAACTGCTCGCCAGCGCACTGGGTGCGCACACGTTCAAACTGCCCTTTGGCCATCACGGCTCAAATCACCCGGTCAAAAATGTGAGCACCGGCAACGTGGAGATCACGGCTCAGAATCACAACTATGCCGTTGCACCGCAGTCACTTCAGCGCAGCGAGATTACGCACGTCAATTTGAATGATGGCGTCATTGAGGGCCTGGCCTCGCGAGCGGAGCGGTGCTTTTCGGTGCAGTATCACCCCGAAGCCGGGCCCGGGCCGCACGACTCTCGCTATCTGTTTGATCAGTTCGAAGATCTTCTTCGCGGAAAGTGGAGCGTGGGTTGATGCCGAGAAGAGATGATCTGCACACGATCATGGTGATTGGATCGGGTCCAATCGTCATTGGCCAAGCGTGTGAATTCGACTATTCCGGTACTCAAGCGTGCCAGGTCCTGCGCGCAGAGGGTTACCGCGTTGTTTTGGTTAATTCAAATCCCGCGACCATCATGACCGACCCCGCAACCGCCGACGTGACCTACGTTGAGCCCCTCGACGCCGACGTACTGGTCGACATCATCACCCGAGAACGACCGGACGCGTTGCTGCCCACTCTGGGAGGCCAGACGGCCCTGAACTTGACAATGGAACTAGTGCGTCGCGGCGATCTCGAGCGCCTCGGCGTAGAAGTTATTGGAGCGAAACCTCTCGCGATTTCGACCGCGGAGGATCGCAACCTGTTTAAGAGCGCGATGGGTGACATTGGCCTCGCGGTGCCGGAATCGGGGTTTGCTCATTCGGTCGACGAGGCCGTCGCCATTGCCG
>JANXTQ010000267.1 GCA_025352305.1 Actinomycetes bacterium | reverse complement strand
GCCTGGGCACTGAGATCACCATCAAAGCGCGAATCATCCGCCGGTATCCACCAATCAATCCATAGGTCAAGGGGTTCCAACAGAACTGCGCCGCCTCCCCCACGTCTTCGACGCAACACTGCTCGCTGCGCGGCCTGGGGCGCCAAAACGTCTTCGAACTGCGAACTACCTAAGACAACAGTGGATTCGCGCACACGACAGATCAGTGCGGTTGCCTCGCGAAGTGCACGAATCTCGTCATACGAGTGGATCTCATCTAACAAAATTGACTCACGACGCGCGCGGCAAAAATGGCGCCCACAGCGGATCGGGATCGTGCAGATGGCGCCATCGCCACCACGTTCCTTCCGGAATACGGGGCTCGATGCGAAGTGACCAACCAATTTCATGAAGAAATCGGTCGCCCTTTTGGGTGTTGTGGCGCCGACACGCCGCTACGACATTGGTCCACTCGTGTCGACCACCGCGACTGCGCGGAACAACGTGGTCCACCGTATCGCCGGGTCCATCGCAGTAGGCGCATCGATAGTTGTCACGCAGCAACACGGCACGACGAGTCAATGGCGGAGTGCGCATTCGAGTGGGCAGGCGAACCACATTGTGAAGTCGAACAATCGACGGCACGTCAACCGAGAGCGTCGCTGAACGACAGACCGCTGGCTTCTCGGGAGTCACTACTGGTTCGGCTCGGCCGGCCAATACGAGGACGACTGCACGTCGTTCGCTGACTAGTTGCAGCGGCTCGTAAGTCGCATTGAGGAGCAGGACTCGTGCGATAAGGCTAAAACTACCTTCTACGTCGTTCGTGGCGCGACCAGCGCGCCGCCGCCACGATCTCTTCGCCAGTGAGCTCCCGCGGATTATTTCCGTTAGCGGTGCTTCGTCGAAACTGCCAGTACTGCGAATCGGGGACCGGAAGAAACGGTCGTGAACGCCACCACCCGTTTCGCCGCAGAACCCACGCCGAAGCGAGCACCGTGCCAATGTCACGAGGATGGCGCGCAAGATAGCGACTCAGGCCCTTCGGCCACAGCTCCCTCATTCGTCGAGAGCTCGCCAAGCGACGCAGGCCGCACCGAGCAACGGTCCGTCACTGGTTAACAGCGACGGCTCAATGAGCAGTGTCGAGGCGTGCGAAATGTGCGCGTGTTGGCGAACCGAATCATTGGCAGCGTCAAAAAAAGGTTTCCCAAATCCGAGCGCCACGCTGCCCGCAATAAAACAACGTTCGACGTCCAAAAGTGCTGCAACGCTGGACACCGCTCGACCGACGAGAAAACCAGTTCGTTGCTTGACCTCGAGCGATGCGGCGATGGCCGGCGCTCCCGTCATCTGCTCGATCGCTGCCCCCGAGGTCTCGGCTTCAAGGCATCCGCGGGCGCCACACGCACAATCACGGCCATCGGGTAGCACGATCACGTGGCCAATATGGCCGGCGTTGCCTTCACTGCCGTCAAGTAAGCGACCGTCCAGCACGATTCCTCCGCCAACTCCCGTGGAGACGACCATTGAGAGGTAATTACTCATTCCCTTCGCTCCCCCAAATCGACCTTCGCCGAGGGCGAGCGCTTTGGCGTCGTTGTCAATGAATGCGTCAAGTCCGGTGGACTTTCTCAGTGAGTCGAGCAACGAGAACTCTCGCCAAACGGGAATATTGAGCGGCGATACAAACTCGCCCTGGTTCCTCATTGGACCCCCGCAGCCCACGCCGAGCGCCTCGACCGCAGTGTCTCGACGCACTGATTTTAGGAGTTCACTGATGGCGCCAAAAAGATTTGAACTGCACTCTTTAGTTGAAATTCGCTGTCGGCGCGACAGCGTGCCATCACTTTCCACCAACGCGCATTCGATCTTGGTTCCGCCAATATCGAGTGCGAGTACGGGATTTTCGCGGGGTGGATACAACAACGTCACTCGCCCCGGCGGCGTCGCTCCAACCAGTCGCGCAAGGAATTGCGTCGGTCTTCCAGACTCGTACGCAACTCGGCTTCGCTTCGCAGGGTTCGCGTGAAGTCATTCCACGACGCTCGACCGAGTCGGCGGGCATTTCTTTCAATAACAATTGCCGAGGCGAACATGAT
>JANXTQ010000246.1 GCA_025352305.1 Actinomycetes bacterium | reverse complement strand
GAAGGACGCCGTCAAACTGCGAACGAGTGAGGCTCAATGCGTCCGGACCGAGGTCGTTGAGAATTGGGTCAATTTCAAAACGGCCGAGCCGACGTGGATCGTGCAGTATTAAACGGCGCCCGTCATCGAACTCCAGTCCACCGCGAACCCACTCGTCGCGGTAGGCGTGGGGGCCGTAAAAGAGTCCCTCAATTCCCGGTCGTTGGTCGAGCAGAAGTACACCGGTCATGCCAAAACGCATCCCGAGCGACACTCCGTTGGTCTGAAGAATCATTAACTTTCCGCGACGTGCCGTATCTTCCACGCGCAGACCTTTAACGGCTCGCGCCCACGAGGCGGGCGACGTGAGCTTTTTGGCAGCGTACGCATCAGCCCATCCCCGCGTAACGGTCGCACCGACTGTGCGATGTGCGAGTTCGCGGTACGACTCCACTTCCAAGATCTCCGGCACGCGCGCAGCGTACTGGGCACCATCAGCCGTCTTTATCGAGCACCGTTCAGTACTGTGGGCCATATGTCGCTCGAAAAGCCCCACTGGACCGAGTTGTTTAACGAAGTCGTTACGACGGGACTGTGCACCGGATGTGCTGCTTGCGTCATTGCCTGTCCGCACCCCGTACTGGACTACGACGCCAATAACGGTGTCTACAAGCCCTTTCATTTAGACGTTGACGGAGACGCATCGAACTGCACCCACGGTGACAAGGGTTGCACGATGTGCACCCGAGCGTGTCCTCGGTTTCGCAACTGGGAGTCTGAAATAGATACCCATCGCTTCGCTCGCGAACGTAGCGACGACGAGGTGTTCGGTATTGGCGACGTCGTGCTCGCCCGAGCGATAAACGCAGACGTGATCGAGAGTGGTCAAGACGGAGCATTCGTGTCGGCTCTTTTGATCTTCGCCCTCGAAAATGACGTGATCGACGCCGCCCTCGTGAGCGGGGTCGCCGGCGACGGAACTTCGTGGCGAGCCGAAGCTCGAGTAGCGCGTACGCGCGAAGACGTCCTCGCCACTGCCGGTTCTCGCTACACGTACAGCACCAACCTTCTCGGTTATCAGTCCGCGGTCGACGAGGGAGCCGAGCGCATTGCGGTCGTTGGAATGGGGTGCATGGCCTCAGCGCCCGGCGCCATGCAAGCTCGAAAAGCCGGCAAGGTTGCTCGACGACTCTCGCTCAGTATTGGTCTGCTCTGTTCGAAAACCTTTGACGATTCCATCTTTGAAGAACTCTTTGAAGCCAAGTACGGCATCGCTCGCGCGGACATCAAGAAGATGAATATCAAGGGCGTCTTTCAAATTTGGACTCACGACGACCAGTACTACGAGGTGCCACTTAAAGAGGCCCACGCCTTTACTCGAGAGGGCTGCAAAGCGTGTCCCGACTTCGCTGCGGAACACGCCGATATTTCGGCGGGCGGAATTGGTGAGTTCTCCGACTGGACGTTGGTAGTGGTTCGAACCGATCTCGGCCGAGATCTCGTCACTCGCATGCGCGAGGCAGGCGTGATCGAAACGCGCCCCGGTGACGACGACCCCGGCGCAATTGCGCTCATGCAAAAACTTGCGCGCGTCAGTCGTCGCCGATGGCCCGAGTTCGCTGTCGACGGACCGAGGCGGCTCCCGGTCACGGCTTCCTAACTGCACGCGTAGATTTCTAGGGTGCCGCGTACTCCCACTTTCACAACCGTTTTGCTCGTCCGTCACGGCAAGACCGCCACGACGGGAACGGTGTTGCCCGGCCGGGCACCCGGACTGCATCTCAGTGAAGAAGGGGTGAGCCAAGCAGAACGAGTGGCCCAACGTTTGACCGAAATTCCCAAACGGCCAATAGCGCTCTACGTGTCGCCCCTCGAAAGAACCCGAGAAACCGCGGCACCCATTGCTCGCACCCTCAAACTGCGCGCCACTGCAGACAAGGGACTCATTGAGTGTGACTTCGGTGACTGGACCGGAATGAAACTCGCGACCCTGCGACGCCGACCGGAGTGGCGAAACGTTCAGAATTCGCCGAGCACCTTTCGATTTCCCAACGGGGAGTCCTTTACCGAGATGCAACTTCGAATGTGGAGCACTCTCGAGCGACTCGCCAGCAAACACCGAAACCGCACGATCGTGGTGGTAAGTCACGCCGATCCCATCAAGGCCGTCGTGACCTACGCCCAGGG
>JANXTQ010000196.1 GCA_025352305.1 Actinomycetes bacterium | reverse complement strand
GAGAGCCGGCATATAGCTACACGGTTACGTATTCGTATCCCAGCAAAGGTTCAACAATGCCGGTGACTAACCACTGCTGAGCACTGACTCGAAAGCAATTCGTCCTGGTCGCCATGAATACTGCCCACAATTGAATGAATGTTCGACGTATCCGAGTGCGCCCCTCGGGATTCGAACCCGAAACCTGTGGATTAAGAGTCCATTGCTCTGCCATTGAGCTAGAGGCGCGTACAAAGTCTATACGGCTACGCGCCTCTAGGGCTGTTGGCTAGTTGTGTTGGATGGCCTTAACTTCGAGGAACTCTTCGAAGCCGTACTGTCCGAGTTCGCGACCGATTCCGGACTGCTTGTATCCACCGAACGGCGCAACGATGTTGAATGCTCCACCGTTGATCTCGACCTGTCCGGTACGAATCTTGCGCGCAACTTCGAACGCCTTTTCATCGGTTGCGGCCCACACTCCACCGGCGAGTCCGTAGTTGGAGTCGTTCGCAATGGCGATCGCTTCTTCTTCGGTGTCGTAAGGAATGATCGAAAGTACGGGTCCGAAGATTTCTTCTTGCGCAATGGTCATGTCGTTACGAACATTGGAGAACACGGTCGGGCGAACGTAGAAGCCCTTGTCCAGTCCTTCTGGCATCTCGGTTCCACCGACGAGCAACGTCGCGCCTTCGTCAACTCCCTTGTTGATGTAGTCACGGACGCGCTGTTGTTGAGCAGCACTCACGAGTGGTCCAATGAGGCTCAGACCCTCGACCGGGTCGCTCGGCATAAAGCCCGCCGCCGCTGCAGCGACACGCTCTTCAATGTCAGCGAGCTGGGCGCGAGGCACGACCATTCGCGTCAGCGCCGAGCAGGTCTGGCCGGAGTTCAAATAGCACTTAAAGACTCCGTCGGGAATGGCCTTGTCGAGGTCGGCGTCAGCCAAGATGATGTTCGCGGACTTGCCACCCAGTTCCAGCGACACGCGCTTGACCATCTGTGACGCAATCTCCATGACGCGCTTTCCCGCGCGAGTGGATCCCGTGAAACTCACCATGTCGGTCTTCGGGTGAGCAACAATCGCTTCGCCGACGACGGGACCGGTTCCGGTAACGAGGTTAAAAACGCCCTTAGGCAGTCCGATCTCGTGAATAATTTCGGCGAGAATGAACGCATTGATCGGAGCTACTTCGCTCGGCTTCAATACCACCGTGCATCCCGCGGCGAGCGCGGGTGCCACCTTGTTGGCAATTTGGTGCAGTGGGTAGTTCCACGGGGTAATGGCGGCGACGACGCCGACCGGCTCACGAACGAGAGTCGAGTTGCCGACCTCTTCTTCCCATACGTATTCGGCGGCTCGCTTCGCGTTGTCGGCGAAGGTCGCGGTGGGTAGGCCCGCCTGGATCCCCTTGGAGAGCATCATTGGCATTCCGACTTCATTGGCAATCGTGAGAGCAATTTCGTCGCCACGCTCGGCCAACTTCTCGGAGATCCGCTGCAAAAATTCGGCGCGCTCTTTGGCGCTGGTGTTGGACCACGAGGTAAATGCTGCGGCCGCAGCCTCGACGGCGGAGTTCGCCTCTTCGACGGTTCCAACGGGAACCGTGGCGTATAGCTCGCCGGTGCCCGACGACGTGACTTCGAGCGTTTCGCTCGAAGTCGCCTTAACCCACGCACCATTGATATAGAAAGAATCGCGAACGATGGCCATAGGCCCCCCTCGAACTAGACGTACGCGCACTTACGCGTAAGTGGCAATCTACACGGGGATTTCACTGGTGACTTCGTGACGTCGACCGTCCCCGAATATTTTGGGATCGGTCGAAAAACGCTTGGGGTGAGCGACGGGGGTCGAACCCGCGGCCTCCAGGACCACAACCTGGCGCTCTAACCAACTGAGCTACGCCCACCAAGTACATCCAGTATGACACAGGCATTGAAAGGGCTTTCCCCAAGTAGCGCCAAGGCGCTCGGTACCATGGGGGTGCGCCTCCGTAGCTCAACTGGATAGAGCAGACGGTTTCTACCCGTCAGGTTGCGGGTTCGACTCCTGCCGGGGGCACTACCGCTCAGACATTTTGAAAGTTAGAGTTCTGCAACGAGATTTTGAGCGGGCGCATTTGATTTTGACATTTAGGGAGAGTTGATGAGCGGTTTTACTGGATCGTGGCTGCGCCGTTCGCTGCTGAGTAGCGCCGCGGTGGGTGTCGCTGTGTGCACCACCTGGAGTGCGGCAATGGCGACAGTTGTCCCCGGCACACCGGCCGCTGTCGCGGCCGCGGTCGCTGCATCCACCAGTATTACGAGCGCCGACTTGGCCGTTAAGGCGGAGATCTTTCACGGCGTGGGCGTGACGGGTGGGCCAACGAGCGGCTTTTTTATTCCGCCCAACTGCTTCAAGTTGACCGACTGTGTTTTTGGCGACAAGTCGTCATCCAAACTGGTGATTCTCTACGGAGACTCGCACGCGAGAATGTGGCTGCCGGCGCTGGAGCCCGCAATGGTAAGTCACGGCTTGAAGTTGGTGCTCATTGGCCACGACGGCTGTCCCGTGCCAAACATCAATCTCACTTATTCAAAATACTTGGGATGCAACCAGATCCGAATAAATGCGATAAAGACAATTGTCGCAGCCAAACCGAAAATGATCCTCGTGGCTAATCGAACTGTCACCACGGGGTACTCCGCGACGACGTGGAAAAATGGTTTGATCAAGACGCTAAAAACCCTCAAGGCAACTAAGGCCGTAGTCATCATGATCGGCGACGTTCAGATGTTTGATACGCCGCCGCCGACGTGCGTATCGGCCGAGCTCACCAATGTTCAAGCGTGCTCCGTCGCGAACCCGAATCCTAAGCAACCGGGGCTCGAGTCCTCAGAAATGGGCGCCGCCAAGGTCGCCCTGGTCACTTACCTCAATACCGATGGGTGGCTCTGCACCAAACTTCGCTGTTCGCCGATTGTTGGCGACATTGTGACGCACTTTGATGATGGTCACTTGTCAACGGACTACGCGCAGTACCTGAGCGGCGCGATGACCGCGACGCTGAATAAGTACCTCATTCATTTCTAGTCTCAGTCGGGACGGGTTTTGGCTGAGTGGTCGGGGCGCCGGGATTTGAACCCGGGACCTCCTGCTCCCAAAGCAGGCGCGCTGCCAAACTGCGCTACGCCCCGTAACTTCACGGTGATACTTCACGTCACACATCAGTGCACCGCGTGAAGCCTTAGAGGTTAGAGGATGGTCGTGGCCAAGGGGGCTTTCGATGTACGACTGGATTATTGACTCACTCGCCGAGACGTGGGACAACATTTATTGTCTGCTCGAGAAGGAACCTGAAGCGTCATTTGACGCGCAAACACCGTGTCCTGGGTGGAGCGTGCGCGACGTGCTGAGCCACCTGAGTGGATTTGAACTTTTTATTCGCGGTGGCGCCGTACCTGTTGAGCCACTGACGATGCCCGCTTACGTTCGCAACAGCATTGGCCAGATCAATGAGCGTTTCGTTGCTCAGCGCCGAGAACTCGCGGGTGGCGTTGTCCTCGAAGAGTTTCGTCGGGTCACTGACGATTCACTTCACGCACTACGTCAACGTGACGGCGCTGCGTGGGACAAAATCGGATGGAGCCCCGAGGGCGACGTTGCGTTTCATCGATTTCAAGAAACACGACTGCTGGACAGTTGGATTCACTTACATGACATACGAGACGCACTTGGTCTGAGCGGCGACGTCAACGGTGTCGGCGCTGAAGTAGTGCTCAACCGATTTGAGAGCGCGTTGCCGTACGTGGTGGGCAAGAAGGCTCGGGCACCTGAATCGGCGACGGTTCGTTTGAACGTGAGTGGCCCGCTGGCACGGTCCGTGTCGCTTCGGGTGCACAATGCTCGAGCAGAAGCGGTGTCGTCGTTAGAGCAACCTCCGACGGTGGAAATGACCATGCCGATATCGCTATTTTGGCGTGCAATGGCCGGACGCATAAACAGTAAAACGGTGCTGACGTCGCCCGATGTGCTCATTGAAGGAGACTCGGCACTCGCTGAGTCAATTATTGGGTCCATGGACATCATGATCTAGACGGCGCGCGCGGCACGCACCGGTAGGCTGGCAATCCTTATGCGCGCATCTACCAACATTCTGGACAACAATCTCGTCAAACTGATTGTTGAAGTGGACGAGAGTGAACTCGCCACCGCCATTGACCAGACGGCTAAAGAGTTGTCCCAGACCATTGTTATCAAGGGTTTTCGAAAGGGCAAGGCGCCGCGCCAACTGATCGAAGCTCGCCTGGGCGGTGCCGGCGCACTGCGAAGCGAGGCCATCAACGGCGCGATGCCTGAGTTTTACGCCCGGGCCGTTTCGGACACGATGATCGATCCCATTGGCCAACCCAACATTGTGGTGACGTCCGGCGAAAGCGAAGGCCCCCTGGCCTTTGAAGCGGACGTCGAAGTACGTCCCGAGGTGGACATCAACGGTCACCGCGATCTCAAAGTCACGATTCCGTCGCCGCTGGTTGGCGACAATGAGATCGAAGATCAGATCACGCGAATTCGCGAGACCGACTCTGAACTAAGCGACGTGGATCGTCCGATCGTCACCGGTGACGTTTTGTTGCTGGACGTAAAGGGCGTTGATCCTTCGGGCGGGAGCGACGACATTGACGTCAGCGATTTCAGTTACGTCGTGGGATCGGGCGCGATTGCCGAAGGAGTCGACGAAACGATTCTGGGACTTCGCGGTGGAGAGTCGTTGCAGGCCACCGGGCGAAAGTCCGAAGGAGTGTTTATCAACTTCGATATTGCCATTAAGCAAGTACGCGAGCGAATTTTGCCGGAGTTGACGAACGAGTGGGTCAGTGAAAACACGGAGTACGAGAGCGAAGAAGCCATGCGCGAAGGCATCATGAGCCAGCTCAGTCGTCGAAAGCTCGTCGAAGCTCAGTTCGCTCGTCGTGACGCGACGCTGGTCGCGCTCAGCGAACTAGTAGATGCCACCGTTGCTCCCGAAGTATTGGTGACTCGCGAAATCGAGCAGCGCTTGAGCGACCTCAGCCAACGTCTCGAGAAACAGGGTCTCGGATTCGACTATTTCTTGCAACTCACCAATCAGAGTCCCGAACAACTCGTGGAAGTCATTCGTGAAGATGCGCTGCGCGCCGTGCGCATTGACCTCGCGCTTCGTTCGCTCGTTCGAGCTGAGGCCCTAGAGCCGAGTGAGGAAGAAATTGACTCCGAGTTGACCGACACCGCGAAGGCCATGTCGGTCAACGAAACTGATTTGCGAACGAATTTGCGCGACAACGGTCGAATGTCAGCTTTCGTCGCCGAGGTGGCAAAAATGAAAGCGTCACGGTGGTTACTCGAAAACGCCACGTACGTCGACGCCACGGGCGCACAGATCGATCGATCGCTGCTCGAAACCGAACAATCTGACGAGGTCAGCGCGTAAGGTGGAAATCATGAACGATAACTTCCGAGCGCAGAATTACTTGGTTCCCACGGTGGTTGAATCATCGAATCGTGGAGAACGGGCCTACGACCTTTACAGCCGCTTGCTCAAGGAACGAATTGTTTTCCTTGGTACGCCCATTGACGACACGGTGGCGAACCTGATCTGTGCGCAGTTGCTCTTTTTAGAGTCCGAAGATCCCGACAAGGACATTCACCTCTACATCAACTCGCCCGGTGGCGACATCACGGGACTGCTCGCGATCTACGACACGATGAAATTCATTAAGCCCGATGTTTCGACCTTCTGTTTTGGTCAAGCCGCTTCGGCCGCAGCGGTGCTGCTCGGTGCCGGTGCCAAGGGCAAGCGTTACGCACTGCCGCACGCCCGCGTG
>JANXTQ010000195.1 GCA_025352305.1 Actinomycetes bacterium | reverse complement strand
TATAGAAAGTGTACCTCCAGAATCAAATGATTGCAAGAGGTTTCGGATTCTCCTGTTGTGACTGCAGATACGCGCTGGATTTAATGACCAATTTCTAAAATAATGTATTGATAAGATTAAAAAATAAGACTATAGTTAGTGCAACTAATAGTAATTTCTCTACGGGCGGTCTATTAACTCGGATAGCAAGGATTCACTACTCGACTTAGCAATTCATCCATTAGTGAGTCACGCTCGAACGAACCACCTTGTCGCAAACCGAACTGCTTCCAAATTGAAAAGGTGATCTTCTCCGTGCAAATTGACGCCTACCGAACTCATTGTCGCGGTGGCCGTCAATGAATGCGGCTACTTCTTCTGTTGGCGGTCGAAGCGCCCTGAAGAAAACTGCTGCAGCTTGCAAAATGTCGGTGGTCCGCTGCAAGACATGATTCTCATTGCGCAGCCGCTTAAGATCGTCGCGCTCATCGGAAGTGAGTCCTGGTCGACTGCCGGCGTCGGCTTGGGCCCACTTCGCCCAGTTGCGAAGTGACTGGCAGCCAACACCGAGTTGTCGAGCCACTCTCGAGATGACGCTGACATCGTTCGGATCCTCCGTGCGAAAGTCACGCACTATCTCGGTGGCTCTTTCCATCAACTCAGGCGGCCAACTCTTTTGACCGGGGTTTCTGTGGGTGATGTTCCATCGCTACGGCTAACGAGCACTGCATCCGGAAAACCCAGACCGAATCAAATGATCAGTTTGGTTTTGTCATCGCATATTTCCCGAGCATCGAAATACGATTTTGACCCATCCGAGATACTCCGAGCCAGAACCGGAATCTACTTTGATGGCAGTCGGCGGCTGTAACGACCTTCGTCCAGCGCGATTCCGAAAACTTCGATTGACTTGTACTAAATACTTATCTTTCATGAGAGTATGGCGATCGAATCCTCATGGACAAAGGTACAGTTACTCCAATTCCTCGATCAATATGAGTCCGAACTCCGCGAATCGGGCAAAACTCGCAATACAATTAACACGTACGTGCAGCACCCGGAACGGTTCATCAAGTGGCTACCGGGCTCACCGAAGGTTGCGGCCAAACGTTTAGAACCACCAAACGTGGCCTTGGCTCGCTCGGGTTCAAAGTACGAGGCACTTCGACAGTATTTGAATGTCTACCCTGGGATGTCTGTTTGGTTGAACTTCCAGCAGATCGAGGAAAATCTCGGGCAAAAACTTCCGAATTCTGCACGCAGACACGCCGCTTGGTGGGCAAACGAAAAAACTGGCAGTCACTCGCACGCGCGTGCGTGGATGGACGTCGGCTTCAAGACAAGCCGCATTGATGTGAAGAAGGAGTCGGTGATGTTCGGTCGAGCGGATAGCGCTCCGACTGACAATGCCACGGTTCAGAGGTGACGTCGGCGACGTGATCTGTCGCAAAGTTCCAAGAGTCTGGAGAACTAAGCACGCCGAATGTCAGGAAACCTGTGCGTTGCGACGCGGCAGGACCCAGTTGGGGCGCGGGAAGTGGCAGGTATATCCATTCGGATAATGCTCCAAGTAATCCTGATGCTCGGGTTCAGCTTCCCAGAACGGACCTACGGGCTCAACTTCGGTAACGACGCGTCCTGGCCACAGTCCCGACGCATTGACGTCTTCGATCGTGTCTTCAGCGACGCGACGTTGTTCGTCATCTGCGTAATAGATCGCAGAGCGGTAACTCGCTCCCATGTCGTTACCTTGTCGATCACGCGTGCTCGGGTCGTGAATCTGAAAGAAGAACTCCAGAATTTTCCGGTAGGACGTCAGCGACGGGTCAAAGAGGATCTCAATCGCCTCGGCGTGAGTGCCGTGATGACGGTACGTGGCGTTTTCGACGTCACCGCCGGAGTAACCAACACGTGTGTTGAGCACGCCGGGGAGCCGACGAATCAAGTCCTGCATTCCCCAAAAACATCCACCGGCCAGAGTGGCCGACTGTGTGGTCGTGGTGTTACTCATTGGTCGATCCTCGCTTCTCGATATTCATAAACAACTCTAAGAACTCTTCGTAACCTTCGCGCTGCATTTCGCTAACTGGCACAAAGCGCAGGGCGGCGGAGTTAATGCAGTAACGCAGTCCCCCCTGATCGGCGGGTCCATCATTAAAGACGTGGCCCAGGTGGCTGTCGGCGGTTGCAGATCGAACCTCGGTGCGCATCATTCCGAAACTGCGATCTGAGTTCTCGACGACCCCCTTTGAGTGCACCGGTCGAGTGAAACTGGGCCATCCGCACCCACTATCGAACTTGTCGAGACTCACAAACAGCGGTTCTCCCGACACGACATCGACGTAAAGTCCGGCGTCCTTCAGATCCCAGAACTCATTTCGAAATGCGGGTTCGGTTCCACCGTTTTGGGTTACCTCGTACTGCAGTGGCGTCAGTTGTTGAAGTCCTCTCGAACTCAACGTGTCCTTTTCTCCCACGACGGCTCCTTTGGTTGAAGTGGCTGACATACCGTCTCGCGACAGTACGACTCCGTTACAAGTACTTTGACGAGAACCCACCGACCGAGGTTGCGGTACCCGACGATCCCGAAAACTGAACGGCGTTGTGGACCTCGTGACACACAGTCCACGAGTTTTCGACAACTCTTTATTTTGAACTGGTGACTATGAACGCCACTGTTTCACCTGTTCCCGAGAGCCCCGACGTGGCCGTGAATGGTGCCGGATTGGACGGACTCAATGCGGCTCGTCAGCTTCAAAAGGCTGAGTTAAGCGTCGCCGTTGTCGAAGCGCCACACAGCGCCGGCCGGCAAGCAGCGAAGCGGATTCAAGTCGCTGAATTACTAGAGGAACATCAATATTTGATTGGTCGCCGGTGGGGTAGTTCCGTCCCCGTTGAAGTCACCTCGGCCGCTCGAAGTTGAGTACAGTTCGCTGAGCCCCACCAACTCTCCGTGGGTCGCAACTTCAAGGGGGAAGTTATGTTCACGTTCCACGTCGGTCGATCGCTCAGTCGCGTGGCCTTGGCAGCCGGAGCCTCAATCGCAATCTCAATGGCGGGTTTTCTTGCGCCGATCGCGAACGCCACCACCACATTCGTGACCTACTACGTTGGCACAGCGACCGACGACGCCGGCTCGGTATCCAAAGTCGCGTGCACCAGTTCGAGCAACACGACGTGTTCTTTGCGCGACGCCATCACTACCGCAAACGCGGACGGAAATGGCTTCAGCGACACAATTTCCTTTGCGGGCGCTCACGCTCCAACAACAGTCACTGTGTCCAACACGTACGGTCCACTCGTCGTATCCGACTCAGGAATTTTGATTATTTCGGGCGCCGGGGCTAACAAGACGACCGTTAGCGGCGGCGGAGTCGTGCGAGTAATGACCACGAGCGCACCGTCTTTAACGATTTCAAATTTGACGATTGCTAACGGACATGAGTTAGTGGGCGACGCCGGCGGAATTTATAACAACGGGTCGGGAAATCTCACGTTGCACGGGGTTAATTTCACGGGAAATCGTGCGGGGCCCACCACTTCGTCCAATGACTCTCGAGGCGGAGCGATTTACAATACGGCTGCGCTCTCGATAACGGGCGGTACCTTCTCCAACAACAGCGCCACGGGTTGTGGGGGAGCGATTTACACCTCGGGCAGTACGGTCACGATTGATCAAGCCAGCTTGCTCAACAACTCGTCCGAGTGCGGTGGCGCTATTTACATCTCCAACGGACCAACGGTGACAGTTACCAGGTCTCTGCTCGCTGGCAATTACTCGCGCGACTACGGCGACGGCGGAGCGATTGAGAATCACGGAGTAGTGACCCTCACCAACGACACCCTCGCAAATAACACGTCCACTGAATACGGCGGCGGCCTTGCCAATGACGGCGGTTCGCACGCAACGTTGACCAACGACACCATTGTTGGAAACTCTGCCCTCGAAATGGGTGGCGGGATTTATGTGAACGACGCGGATCCGCTCGCAATTGGCAACTCAATCCTTCAAGGCAACACCGTTTACGGAGGGGTCGCGAACCAATGCTTTGGCTACGGACCGGTAACGTCAAATGGCTACAACGTCATCGCTCATGACAGCGACCCCAACTGCGGATTTTCCGGTCCCGGAGACAAAATCAACACGTCGGCGATGGTTTCGCCGCTCGCCAATAACGGCGGTCCCACCGCGACGATGTCTATTACGTCGTCCAGTCCGGCCGTCCTGATTATTCCCCAAAATCTCTGTCTCCAATTGGACCAGCGAGGTATCACCCGACCTTCGCGATGTGACGCCGGGGCTTACGAACTGATTCCGACTTCGAGCTCGGTGAGTTGCGCTGCACTCAGCGGGACTTTCGCAACGTCAATCACCTTTGCCAAATGCACTCCCACGTCCGCCACGAACAAAACAGTGACCATCGGGGGGACATTGCTAGCAACTGGTGGCAAATTGACCTGGCATCCCAGTTCTAAGACGACGATCGTTGCGCTAG
>JANXTQ010000182.1 GCA_025352305.1 Actinomycetes bacterium | reverse complement strand
GCGCATCGGGAAACCAGAAGAACGCAAGGGCGTCTCCCCCGCCGCAGTCAAAGAAAAAATGTTGACCCAAATTTGCGGGAAGTTCAATTGTCTTAATGAGCTTCATACCGAGGGTGTTGGAGTAGAAGTCGACCGTACGTTGCATGTCGCTACACACCAATGCCAGATGATTAATTCCGCGAAACTCAAACTGAGTCGTCATGATCTCTCCTCGCCGGCGCTTCGCCCAACGGGGTCATGGTACTTCTATGGCTGAATGCAAATGCCCACCGGGACGCCTCACTGCGGAAGTGAGTACAGGTTTTCGCTGCGCCGTGCAGGCGTTCACATCGACTAGAGATCAAAACCCTTCGGAGGTCGAAGGGCGAGGTCCGTGATATTCACGCTGGCCGGTAGTCCCACCACGTAGGCCACCGCGTCAGCAATGTCCTCGGGCGACATCATGAAGTCGCTTAAGGCTGCCTGACCCTTTTCGAGTACTTCGTTAGCGAGGTGCTCGCCCGGGACGAAGGTGGTGTCGACACCCGACACCGCGACGATGCCTTCAATCACGGCGGGGTTGTGGTTGCGTCCAATATTGGTCGCAACGAGCCCCGGCATGATTGAACACAGTTGAATGGAATCGTCGGCGAGTTCTTCGCGAAGAGTCTGAGTGATGACATTGACAGCGTGCTTAGTCGCGCCGTACACGCCCGACGCGCGGTCTTGCGCAGCGACGGATGACACGTTGATGATCCGACCAGGATTCCCCGTCGAGCGCATCGCTCGAATGGCCGCTTGGCATCCGACCAACAGCGCCAAGACGTTCGTTTCCAACATGGCACGCCAGTGCTCGACGTCACCGTCAATGATCGGAGCGAGCCACGCCACGCCGGCGTTGTTTACAAAGATGTCGAGTCGGCCATCGAGCTCGAGGGCGCTCTCGGCGAGATGGGCCATGGCGGCGGGGTCGCGAACGTCAGATACCTTGACCGTGGCTCGGCCTCCGGCACGGGTAATTGCATCGACGCTTTGGCGCATTGTTGCTTCGGTGCGACCACTTAGAATCACGTGAGCACCACAGGCTCCGAGTCGCTCCGCAATTGCTCGGCCGATTCCACTTGACGCGCCGGTCACGACTGCTGTTTGACCGCTGAGGTCGGGGGTAACGCTCATTACTGTCTCCTTGATTGGTAACTGCAGATCTAAAGGCGCTTACGCGCGACCGTCCCAGCGGCTCATTTCCTCTTTGAACAGGTCGAGCCCGAGACACCCGAGACCGAGTGAATAGGAGTGAAACGCCTTGTTCGTATACGCGTCGCCGAGTCGCGCACGTGCCGCCTCGCGGACGTCGAGCCAGCAACGCTCTCCCACTTTGTAGGTGATTGCCTGACTGGGCCATCCGAGATATCGCTCCACTTCTGACGCGGCGCTGACGTGACTCTCCAGCGCTCGATCCTCTAATACCGAGATGGCCATCTCGGGAGTCCACGGCTGACCCGATACATCACCGAAACCTCTGATCTCGCCGAAACCGCTGGGAACCGTGAAGCCGAGGTGCAGACCCATGTCGACAACGACGCGCGCCGCGCGCAGCGCCTGACCGCAGAGGTGGCCGAGTTCGTCCGCCGGGTCGGTGAAGTATCCAAGTTCGTCCATCAGTCGTTCGGCGTACAGTGCCCAGCCCTCGCCGTAACCGCTCTGCCACGCCGCGAGGCGATGAAATCGGCTCTGGCGATCAACGGCCAGTAACGCAATCGCTGTTTGAAGGTGGTGACCAGGAACGGCTTCGTGATACCACGTAGAGGCGTTATTCCACCACGTAAAACTGGTCTCACCCATCGTAGGAAACCACGTTGTGCCGGGTCGTGACAGATCCTCACTCGGCGATTCGTAGTAGGCCGCGGCACTGGAACCGGCCGGAGCCAAACGGGCGTCGCAGAATTTGATGCGATCGTCAATGTCGAAGTGGGTTCCGTCGAGATCTTTTACGGCGGTCTCTGTAAAGCTCAACAACTTTGCGAGTAGAGCCTCCGTGCCGTCAATGCGTCGAGCGGGATCGTTGTTCAAGTGATCTCGTACCTGCGCGAGAGACACCGCTCCCGGCAAGATCGTTTCGGCGACCTCCCACATTCGTGCGTTGATTCTCGCTAAATCGTCGACACCCCAGTCGTAAGTTTCCTTAAGGTCCAAGGTGACGCCCGCTCGCGCGGATAGCCAGATTTGGTAGCGCTCGAGTCCACTCGCGCTGCTGCTCGGCGCGAACGGCGCAACGTCGTCACGCAGCCACTTTCCGATTTCGTGTGCAGCCGACTGGGCTGACTCAGCGGCAGCACGCATCCCCGATTTGTCGACGTCAACGCCGACTGCGCTACAGATACTCTCAGCGAACTGCTCGTACGAGCCCTGAGCGTGCGTCAGTGCCTGATCGGCCACCGCCTCGACGTGACGTCTCGCCGGCAACTGTCCGAGTCGAGTGACCTCGTTGATGGCCTCACGCCACGTCGCCAGAGAGCGCGCGACTGCGTTCAGGCGTGCACAGACCCGATCAATGTCGCTCGGCGACTGCACTTCCATGAGTTCGAAGGTTTGACGAATCGCTGACACGGGAGAACTAATGCGCGTAAACGTGCGCCGTTCCTCGCCGGATTCCATCAGTGTCTTGGTCACGCTGAGTCGTTCTCGCATCACTTCGACCGCGAGTCGATCCACGTCGTCAATAACTACCAATTCATCGAGAGCCAACAGGTCACGCCGCACGTGAGCGAGGACCGTGGCTTCGTGAGCCAACGAGTAGTCGTCCAGTTCATTCGAGTCCGTCTCAAGACCCAGTTCGATGGCGAAAAGCGGGCTGTCAGCGGCAATTGCGTCCACGAGGTCGTGGGCAAATTCGAAGACGGCGGATCGGTGCTCCTGTTTACTCATCGTTTCACCTTGCAAGAGAGCGTGAGAATGACTCTAGGTTGCTCGCAGAGACAACAGCGAACTACGGCAGCGTGTTGACCGTTGCGCCCACAGGAAGTTTCAGGTCCGCCTCCGGCACGCTGGACGAATAACTGGTAAGTGTGAAACTGGTTTTTCCGGTCCCCCAATAGGTCAGCACGCCCTGCTTAGAGACGCACCACGTCACCCCCGCCGCGTGACGTGCCGTGATCTTTACGCACGTCGACGCAACACCGGCGTACGTGGCCGAGTTGTAACTCAGTTTGATCCCTGCGAGGCGCAAGAAGGAAACCTGAGAGTAAGCCGTCACTGCACTCAAAAACGACGATCCGTTATACAAACTGAGCAGGCCAGCTAACGGATTGGTGCTCGCTGACTCTTTGAGGCACGTGGCCGTCGTGCTGCACAAGTACGTTGACGTTCCGTCATTGAGTACGAATCCACCGCCACCAGTGGAGAACTTGGTTTTAGGTGGCGACTGTTCCAGCGTGATGGTCTGTGAACTGCCGCTCGCCGTCGACGTCCACGTGGCGCTGAAGGTCGCGTTCTTACCTTGCCCGGCAGCTTTCGTAATGGCGCTCAGTTGGCTCTTCGTAGTTGGATTTTTCTTAGTTGTCGTAGAAGTTGTATTGGTCGACGAACTCGATCCACAGGCGGCCAGCACGGTGCCACCTAAGAGAACAGCCGCGAGCGCTACGGCATTGACTCGCACGAATTTGCCTCGTTGCTGCATCTCTGGCTCCTCTGACCTGGGGCATATTCGTTGCCCGCTTCGCGCCGATGATATCGGGCGCCCCACTGCCGTGCACGATTAGCGGCCAGCGAGGAAGCGCCGACGACGCGCTACTTAATCAAGGGATCTCGCGGCAGGCCCGCAATTCGCTCGCCAATTTGGTTGCGCTTTATCTCCGAGGTACCTCCGGCGATAGACATGCCTCGGTGCATCAACACGAGTGAGTTGCTGATTTGAGAGGCCCCGTCCATGAACGCCACATCGGGACCGTTCAGCTCCGTCAGGATCGCGGCGGCTTCGTGTCCAATTTCAGAGAGTATGAGCTTGGTCATTGCTCCTTCGGGGCCCGGTTCGCTTCCCGCTACGGCGCGGTTCGCTGCTCGCAGATTGAGCAGACCCATGGCCTGATGGCGAGCAATGTAACGACCGACTCGCGCCGCACCGCCGAACAGTCGATCGGGGTGAAGGTCAAAGGGTGCGACCAGTGCCGAACCGGGAACAGACATCCCGCCACCGCCGCCGCCAATGGAGACACTCTCATTTCCGAGAGTGGCGCGCGCCACGGTCCAGCCTCCATCGACAGGGCCAACAACGTCGTCGTCAGCAACAAAAACGTCGCTGAAAAAGACCTCGTTGAACTCCGAATTGCCCGACGTCATTTTGAGCGGACGAACCTCAACACCTTCTGCGTGCATGTCAATGGCCATCATGGTGATGCCGTCATGTTTGGCCACATCAGAGTTCGTTCGCACGGTCGCAAATCCCATACCGGCAACGTGAGCGCCCGACGTCCACACCTTTTGACCGTTCACGAGCCATCCGCCATCCACTCGCGTTGCCTTGGTTTGAACTCCAGCGGCGTCTGAACCCGCATTGGGCTCACTAAAAAGTTGGCACCAAATGACCTCTTGGTTGAGGGCCGGCATAACCCAGCGATCCAATTGGTCGGCTGTTGCGTACTGGATCAACGTGAGAATGTTCCACGCCGTGATTCCGTAGTTGGGTCGCTTGATACCCACCTCTTCAAAGACCTGTTCGATCACCAACTGTTCAACAGCGCCGGCTTCGCGGCCGTAAGGCTTGGGCCAGTGCGCCATTACGTAACCGGTCTCAATCAGTCGCGTGCGCTGATCATTACTGGAGAGGTCCTTGATTGACGTCGCGAACTCTTGGACGTCGAGGCGAATCGGATCTGCTTCGGGCGGTAGGTCAATCCGTTTACCGCGAACGATCCCCTGGCGCGTGAGATCGGTGAGCGCCGCCGCGGCGACGTCCGCGCGCAGGAACGACCCGAGAGTCGTGGCGCGACGCATATAAAGGTGCGCGTCGTGTTCCCAGGTGATCGCGATGCCCCCGTGAACCTGCGTACTGAGATTGGCACACAGGTCCGCAGCGGGTGCACTGAGCGTGGCCGCGCACGCGGCGGTGTAGGCGCGCTGCTCGGGCGAACCACTCAATGCTTTGGCCCCGTCCCACACAGCGGACGTCGCCATTTCGCAGGCCACCACCATGTTCGCGCAGTGGTGTTTGATCGCCTGGTAGGTCCCAATCACTCGGCCGAACTGGACGCGCACTTTGGCGTACTCGGCGGCCATCTCGCTCGCTCCTCGCGCGACGCCCACCGCTTCGGCTGAAAGCAGTACACGCAACACGTCATCAAAGAGCGCTCTCGTTCCCGCCAGGACCGTCACGGGGGCGTTGGTCAGTGTCAGTCGGGCACTACGTCGTGTGGGATCAAGATTCTTTGGTACCTCGACGTTCAGTGCGCTCGAACGTCGCAGCAGGACCACGTCGTCACCCACCGGGAGCAGAAATAGTTGTGCCATGGATCCGCCCAATGCGGCGGACACGGTTCCTGATGCTCGATTGTCAGTTAGTTCTAGCGACGAGGTGGCCGCGACGGCGGCGAACAGTTCTCCACTGGCGAGTGCGCGCACGTCACCATCGTGAGTACCGGCGACTCCGACGAGGTGCAAAAAGCAACTGGCGATGACGGTCGGAACAA
>JANXTQ010000021.1 GCA_025352305.1 Actinomycetes bacterium | reverse complement strand
GGACCGCGCTGCGGCCCAAATTTGTTTCGACCCATGATCTCGGCGCCGATGCCGGGACCCCAGTTGCTGGCGTAGGCCTCGTCCACGCCGCGAGAACCGTCCGTTGCGCCGTGCATGGAGCGAAAAGAGTGGGTACCCATGAACTGTTCGAGCAGTCGGGTGCCCGCGTGGCCAAAAGGCTGTTCGAGGCTTTGGCCTTCTCCCGTACTAAATCCGTCGAGAGATACGGCGAAGTTGTGAACTCGAACGAGTGAAATGAGCATCCTCCTCATTGACAGCTGGACCGACGCTCGTGGGTCACAGCGCTACTAAGTGTTCAACGTAGCCGAGCCGTCGATCATGAGTCCTGCCCCAGCGGTGTCGTGACGCGGCGCGAGTGATGGCGCTTCTCGCGGTCTTTTTTTGATTCACGCGGAGAAAGGGACCTCTGCGCGCACTTGGTAGCGTGAATCGGCGGACCTTCTCTTTAGCGAAGGTACTGAAGGGGGAGTCGTGGCAATTCAAGTAACCGAGGTCGGTGACGCAAGCGATCTGCTGAGCGAACTACGTGCGTGGCTGAGCGAGAACTGGGACGCCGATATTACGGTCGCCGAATGGTGGAACCGCCTCGGCCTCGCTGGTTGGTCAGCACCCGGACTCCCAAGCCACGCCTACGGTCGCGGTGTTGCACGCTCGGTCGCGGTCCAGATTGCTCAAGAGATCGCTTCGTTCGGAGCCGTTGGCGCACCGGACGGTTTGGGCCTGCTCCTCGCGGCGCCCACCATTGCCGATCACGGAACGAGCGAACAGATTGAAAGATTCGTGCGCGACATTGTGACGGGCCAAAAAGCCTGGTGCCAACTGTTCAGTGAGCCCGGAGCCGGATCAGACCTCGCGGGCCTCACCACCAAAGCCGAACTTGACGGCGACGAGTGGGTCTTTAATGGCCAAAAGGTATGGACGTCGGGTGGACAGATTGCCGACATTGGAATGCTGATTGCTCGCACTGCGCCCGACGCTCCCAAACACCAGGGGATCTCCTACTTTGCGCTCGCAATGCATCAGTCCGGCGTCGATGTCCGTCCCTTGCGCGAAATGACGGGTCACGCGCTCTTTAATGAAACGTTCCTCACCGATGCGCACTGCACGCGCGACGACCTCATTGGTCAACTGAATAACGGATGGGCCGTAGCGAACACCACGCTCGGATACGAGCGATCGGGACTCGGAACCGGCGGCTCAGCGCGCGGCGTCTCCGTTGTACCGGGAACGGTGGCCGGAAATCTAGAACGCCGAGTGGGCGACTTTGTCGCGCCCGCGGGAGAGCGTCCCCGCCGTGCGCCGAGTGCGGGACAGCGCGCCCAGGCCTACGAACTGTTCGTTGGACTCGCCAAGGGCAACGGGAAAAATAAGGATCCACTGATTCGTCAAGACCTCGTTCGCCTGTTTGCTTTTGGTGAACTCGGACGACTGAACGCCGAACGGTTAAAGGCCACACGGGCCCGAGGCGGGGACATTGCGGGAATGGCCAACATCTCCAAACTTTCAATGAGTTCAGTGATGCGCCTCTCGCGCGATCTCGGTTTTCGCATCGTTGGTTCGCAAGGGATGATTCACGCCTACGACAGCGCCGACAACCAAACGGTCACCGACGCGACGCACAACCCGTTTTTGGCCGGGGTCACCATGTCCGCCCTGTACGCACAAGCTCCCTCCATCTACGGGGGAACTGATCAGATCCAACGCAACATCATTGGTGAGCGAGTTTTAGGGCTCCCGCGAGATCCGGGAAACGACAAGGACATGCCGTTTTCTCAACTGCCCAAAAACGCCTGAGCCGACGAAATTTACAGATCCGGCAGATTGAAGTCGAGATTCGGAATATCAATTCCGCCGTCGACTTCGAGGATTTTGCCCGTCATATAGGAACCAGCCGGCGACGCGAGATAAACCACGGCGGCGCTGATGTCTTCGACGTCACCAATTCGCCGCAGCGGAGTAGAGGATTCCATCTCGTCTTTTAGTTCCGGGGTCTGCGTCACGATCTCGAGTGCTGAGGTGGCGGTAGAACCCGCGGCGATTGCGTTAATGCGAATGCGCGGAGCGAGGTCCTTCGCCGCGAGCCGCGTGTAGTGCGCCATGGCTCCTTTGGCCGTGCCGTAGGCCGCAAAACCGCGACCGGTAATGCGTCCCATGACCGAAGAGATGTTGACAATGGATCCGCCACCGCCCTGCAGCATGAACGGCACCGAACTGAGCACGAGAGCGTGCGCCGTGGCCACGTTGAAGTGAAAAGCCTCTTCGAGATACTCCGCCGTGGTGTCCAGTAGTGGCAGGGGCATTGTTCCCCCGACGTTGTTGACCACCACGTCAACTCGTCCAAATTCGCGTTGCGCCCTCTCCGCCAAAGCCGAAACGGCACTTAAGTCCATGAGATCACAGGCAATGGTGACTGCTCGACGTCCCAACTTCTCCACTTC
>JANXTQ010000008.1 GCA_025352305.1 Actinomycetes bacterium | reverse complement strand
CCTGATTTATCGACCGCTGCTCATGAGTTCCGTGGTGCCGACGTTGGCACAGTCGCGTGGGGTCCGTATCGGTCTCGTTGACACAATTTTCCTGATCGTCCTGGCGTCGTCGTGTGCACTCAGCGTTCCGTTGGTCGGCGCGCTACTCACCTTTGCGCTCATGATTGGACCACCGGCGGCGGCACGGACTCTCGCGTCGCGACCGCTGCGCGCGCTCTCGATGTCGATTCTGTTCTCCGTACTCACCTTGTGGGCAGCAATTGCCAGTTCGTATCTCGCCGATTGGCCCGTTGGCTTTTTTGTTGGCACCTACGGTGCGTTGCTTTACGTCTCGGTGCGAGCGTGGGTTCACTATCAATCCCACTCCGTTACTCGTTAGAGCGCGATTTTTAACAACTCTTCGACGGTTCTGGTCTCCGGCGCATCTCGACGTATGGCGGCTCGACGAGCTTCGCGAACGAGCATGTCGTTAATGGGTGTGGGCGTCGAATGGAGGCGGCCCAGCAGTGAGATCTCACCATTAAGAAAGTCACTCTCGATATCACCAGTGCCACGCGCCAAAGACTGCCAGGACGATCCGCCACCACGGTCGTGGCCCGCAACTTTTTGATAATTGACCAACGATGATCGCAATGCGATGCGCGCTTCGGCCTCTTTGGCATTGATTCCCGTCGCCGCCAATACCGCCACGGCTTCGCGGTAGGTCAAACGTGCCAGTTCGCTGTTGAGTGCACGCGCACCGCATAACGCTTCGATGGAGTTGAGCAGATTCGACAGTAACTTGCCCCACTTCAACAGGGCAATATCGGCGACGGCTTCGCACTCCAGTTGAGCAGCGCTGAATGCCCCGGCGACCTCGCGAGCAACCTCATCAACGCCGGCGGGCCACTTTCCAATATCGAAAACGCCGGCCACGGGCGCGCTGTGCAGTTCCACTACCCCGGGCGATAGGTACGACGCGGGACACATGACGCACATTGCGTACGTGTTTTCAAAGTACCGCAGCGCTACACGCTCATTTTCCACGCCATTTTGCGCGCAGATCACGTTGATTGTTGAGGGTGCAACGTCGGCCAGTTCCGCGACGACCGTGGCGGTGGCCTGACTTTTGACCGCGATGACGACGGTGTCTCCGTCGCGCCACGAGACGTCACCGAGAGAACGCTGCACTTTCACCGGCACTCGAGATGAACCTGAGGGAGTGAGTACCTCAATTCCGCGAGCGGAAATCGCTGCAAAGTTGTCGCCTCTTGCAATAGCGAGCACCGAGGAGTTATTCAGCTGGAGTTGTGCGGCGATTACTCCGCCAATAGCACCGGTACCCAAAATGATGAATCGCATTAAGCGATCCTCTCACGCGGCCAGCGCCTAGTTCGACCTGTCGAGGCGTTCGAGGTAGGCGGTAATCATGGCAATAACCTCGCGAATAAGTCCGCTCGAAGAATCCTCGTCGATACTTGCTCGGTCGAGCATGACCGCACCGCTCTCAATCAGCGCGCGCGCGGCAAATCCGGCTCGACTCGACGTGATCGACGGAAAGCGAAGTCGCAGTGCTCTCGCGAGTATGTCACTGATCTGAGCGGTGTCGCTCTCCTCAATTGCCAACAACTCCGGCACGGTGCGACACGCTTGTCGCAGCACAATCGTCTCAGGACTTGCTCGACGCAGATCCATTATTGAATTGATCAAATTGGTCGTCCACGTATCGATGTCGACGACGTCAGGCAACTCATTGAATCGGGCCACCAAGTATTCGCTTCGCCGTGCTTGATCGCGAATGAAGAGTTCCGCGAGGATTGCGACCTTGTCGGGAAAGTAGTGGTAAAGGGTCGCGACATTAATTTGGGCACTCTCTGCCACCGCATTGGTATTAAGGCCCTGCAAACCTCGTTCGGTGAGAACCGACGTAGCCGCCGAAAGAATTTTCTCGACCGTAACAGCAGAACGAGCTTGAGTAGGTATTGCGCGACGAGTCAACGCGCGCATCGGCCGAGTAGTTGTCACCCAGTTATTCTGACAACTTTGAGGCCATAGCAGAATAGCGGTGCAATTACTGGCATTTAAAGAGATGGTGTCAAATGTGTAATTTCGCGCCCTCGCGATCAGGAGATTTCGATTTCTGTCGGTCCTGGCCAGTTCGCTCAAACAAACGGATCGGATCTCACTGCTCAATCAAGTTGACTGGTGGGCACGGTGGCGCTCGTGCTGGTTCACGCGCCACACGAGGAAAGGTGTTCGATGCGTAGTTGGTGGCGGGGATCATCGTTCGCCGTGAGGCTCGGCGTCATTGCAATCATTGCGCTGACGTGGCGGTTGATCTACGTGAAATTGGAACTGGGTTATCAGGTACTCACCGATGAAGCGTGGTACATCGGTCAGGCGCACAATCTGTTTGGCGCGCATCCGTGGACTTCTATTTTCAACTACAACTTGCCTACGGCGCAACACGGACCCCTCGCATCTCTCGTGATGGCCCCGGTAGCGTGGTTATTTCCTCACTCGACGATTTCACTTCGATTTGTGATGGCCATTATCGGCACAGTCACCGTCATCATGTGCGGCCTCGCGGCGCGCGAGCTGGGGGGCGACCGCGTGGGACTCATTGGTGCTGGTCTCGCGGCGGCACTGCCCGATCTGTGGATTCGAGATGGCTTGGTGGTATCAGAACCGATCGCCGCGCTTCTGGTGGTGAGCGCGGTGTGGCTCGTGTTGCGCCGCCGCCAGCAGTTAAATCTTGCGAGCGCTGCGGCACTGGGCGCGACGTGCGGACTCATGGCGCTCGCGCGCGCCGAGGTGGCCCCCGTGTTGATGCTGATTGTCGTCATCTGTTGTGCGCGCCAAGGCATTCGACAGTGGGCCAAATTGGTCGGCATCGCGCTGGTGGTTAGCGTCGCCGTCGTTGCGCCGTGGAGTTGGTACAACTCCACGAGATTTGCCGATCCCGTACTGATCTCTAATAACTTCGGAACCACTCTGGTGGGCGCGAACTGCCCGGATACGTACTTTGGCAGCGCGTTGATTGGATACGACTCGCTCAACTGTGAATTCTCCGCCCAAGCTAGGGCGTCGAAGATTTCGAACGATGAGTCGGTCCAGTCGGCGCTACTTCGCCTCCACGCTCAGAGTTTTGTCACTCAGCACCTCACGCGCGTCCCTGAGGTTGTCGCCATGCGCGAAATGTGGTTCTTAGGTCTCTACCGTCCCGGATGGGTGGTGCATATAGGAACCCTGGGTGGACAGCCCGCGTGGGCCACGTGGATTCAGGCGCTTTCCTTCTACGTTCTATTTCCCCTCGCACTGTGGGCGTGGTGGCGAGTGCGACGACGAGAAATGCCCCACTGGCTGCTCGGAACTCTCATGATTAACTCCTTTTTGGTGGTGGCGGTGTTCGTTGGTCACTGGCGATACCGGGTGACCTTTGACATTGCGTTGATACTGCTTCTAGCGCTGGGAATTGTTGGCGACAACAGTGACCGTGATGACTCGGTTGAGGTTGTTACGCGAGTAAGTGACACTTAAAGGCCGACATCGCAGGAACCAAGAATTAGGCTGAGTGAGTTCTGCGATCCGCGCCGAGCGTC
>JANXTQ010000005.1 GCA_025352305.1 Actinomycetes bacterium | reverse complement strand
GGATCGGTGGTCCTGCATCACGCCCACGTGCACTCCGGTGCGACCGTCGCAGCCGGCTGCGTAGTCACCAATAACTTTGTGGTGCCTGAAAATGCGTTGGCAGTCGGCGTGCCCGCGACGATCAAAGAGAACGCGAGTAACGAAGACCGAATAACCATTTCGGCGGCGGTGTATGTGGATAACGCTCGGCGTTACAAAAAAGAACTACGACTTCTCTAACTTAGGGAGCACCATGCTCGGTATTCACCAAAGCGATGTGAGGTTTTTCGCGCAGTCACCGAGCAATCACGAACTATTCAATCGATTGATTTACGCTTCAGTTGTCTGAAGGTCGACGGACCGGTCGAAGGTTCGTAAAAAGTTCTGCCAGGCGGAACTACGAAACACGCAGTTAGAAACTGACGATCTTTCGTTCGGGCTCGGCCACCTTCGCCGTGTCCTTACGTAGGAGGAAGAAGCGCACGAAAGCGTCGTCGCTATCCCAAAAGCGGTCGAGCTGCCAACCGCGCGCACCGTGGCGATTCAAGATGGCGGACATCTGCTCGGACTCTGTGACGTCGTTCGGCAACTCTCGGCGATCAAGATTGATCACGAGGTACTCGTACTTTGTAGCCACAAGACTCCTCCTTGATATTGACACCTTGTCGCCTACAGGAATTGTAGAGGTTTTCCGGCCATCTAGCATGACATATTGTAAAGTTTCAGTAAATACTTGAGTTGTTGGCTTTATGCCTTCTGCGTCCCTTGGACGACGGAGACCGAGAAACTGCCCAATTTGTCGGCTTTGACGGGGTCCATTCCTGACGAGACGTGAGCCAACGCTGTCAGCTTGGAAAAGCCCGAAGGGTGGGGCCTCCATTTCGCCACATTCGCGACCGCGAGGTCGATCAGTGAAAAGGCAAGGCGTTGCAAAATCGAACGTCGCTCACGCAGTGGCGAACGAGATGAGCATGGCCGTGGACCTTCTCACTTCAGGTGTCGCCGTTCTAACCCCCACAGACTGTGTAGGTTCGTAACGTCGTTCTGTCAAGGGGGAGTTATGAATCGATTGAGGATTTCCGCGGCGGGTGCCGTTGTAGCTGCAACGTTGGTGGCGGCACCGTGGATGTCGTCCGCCGGAGCGGTGAGTAACGCTGATCCTGGCGTAGTGGGCTGCGACGTATTGGTGACAGCGCCCGTTGGCCACGACTGCATGCTTCCGTGGCCCAATGACGCATTCACAAAAGCCTCCAGCAAAATGGCAACCGGTCGTCAACTGAACGTTTCGGCGACCTTGGATCCAACGAACGACAAGGGTGTTCACGTAAACACCAAGTGGGTGAATCTGAACGACGGGTTCTCTCCCGGCTCAGTGATTATGACCTACGTCGCGAATCTCGGTTTCACCCAGTCAGCTATTGCACCTTCGACTGACATTGGATCGTCGCTGGCGACCAACAGTCCAATAGTCCTCGAGGACCTCGCGACGCATCAGCGGGTGGCTTACTTCGCCGAAGCGGACGCTCAAGCGACCGACCCTGGCGTACAGATGTTGCTCATTCATCCGGCCGTGGCACTCACCGAGGGCCACCGATACGCCGTAGTCCTGCGCAGTTTGCACGACACCAGCGGCGTGGCCATTACTCCGTTGGCCAGTACCAATTCGGCCTGGAACGCCACGGCGTCAAGTTCATCGAGACTGAGGCACCTGTCGTACCTCATGCACCACGATCTCGCCGGCCTCATTGGATCGAACGAACCGTATATGGCGTGGGACTTCACCGTTGCAAGTCAAAAGAGCCTGTCCACGCCCGCACTGACGATGCACAAATTGGCGTACGGCTGGTTGATTAAGCATCACAACACTTACAACGGAAAGAGCGCAATACCCGTCGCCGACTATGCGCCGGCCTACGCCGTGACGTCGGTAACAACGACGGGCAATGTTCGTAACGTCCACGGAACGTTCCAAGTCCCGCTGTTCTTGACGAACACGTCTCCTTATTCGTCCATGGTCACGACATCGAACGGTCAGCCGAAAATCAACGGAACCAAGACCTGGACTGCCAACTTCATCTGCGTCCTGCCCGCGACACTCAACGTCAGCGGACCGGCGCTACCCACTGTTTACGGTCACGGACTTCTCGGCAGCGCTGGTGAAGTTGAAGGCGGATCGTTTAGCGCGGCGCTAAGTCAAAATATGGCCGGCTGCGCGACCGACTGGGTCGGCATGAGCGGGAGCGACGTTTTGGCCGTTGCTGGCAATCTTCACGACATGTCAGGATTCCACGCGCAGGTCGATCACATGTTGCAGGGATTCGTGAATTTCCAATTCCTCGGCCGACTGCTCAACTCGCCGGCGGGATTCGCTACTAACGCCGCCTTCCAAGATGGGTCGGGGCACGCGTTGTTCCAGGTTGGCAAATGCACCTACATGGGATACAGCCAGGGCGGAATCATGGGTGGAGCGGTGTCGGCGGTGTCGACCGAGTGGAAGCGAGTCATCCTGGGCGTACCGGGTATGGACTACGGCGGACTTCTGCTCAACCGATCCGTGGACTGGTCTGAATTCAAATCAATCTTCGATCCGGCGTATCCCAATTCCATTGATCAGCAAATTGTTTTGCAGATGGCTCAGTTGCTGTGGGATCGCGGAGAAAATGAAGGATACGCCGAGCATTTGACGTCGCACCCGTATAAGGGCATTTCGTCCAAGCAGGTTTTCATCATTGAGAACTACGGGGACCATCAAGTGTCCAACATCTCAGCGGAAATGTTGGCTCGAACGATCGGTGCCTTTAATCATCAGCCGGCGTTTGATGCCAGCTTCTTTGGTGCGACCGCGCGAACGCCACTCACCGTGACACCGCAGTGGGGCATCAACGCGCTCAATCAAACGAAGGCAGTACCCGCGGGACTCGTTTTATGGGACTACGGAACGCCCACGCCGCCCGTCGACAACCAGCCGCCGTCGGGTTTGCAGTACGGCAATGATCCTCACGGTTTTGGCCGCGGCAATTCATTTCTTCTGACGCAACTGTCGACGTTCTTGCGAACGGGAATAATCCCGAACCTCTGCGGCAACGCAGCCTGTCAGTCGAATACTCCTTAGAGCCGTCGTTCAGGGTTGCGCAGGACGCGTAACCCTGAACGATCGTCGAGGCTCCAGTACCCTCGTTCTGAGAGGGGTATCTCGTGGACATAGCGAATGTCGATAACGATAGTGATGGGCGGCTCGAAAGACGTGCGCTGGCTTTTTCGATGCTGTGTGCGTTTGTTCTGGCGATTGTAGGAATTACTGCCGGGGTTCTCACCGCGTCGGAGATCATCCTCTTTGATGGCTTCTATACCTTCTTAGGTATAGGTCTGTCGTGGTTGGCTTTTCGGATTTCGCGCGTGGTCGCCGCCGGCCCTACCTCGAGCTATCCCTTTGGTCGTGAAGCGCTTACGCCTCTAATAATTGGAGTTGAGGGTGTCGCGCTCTTGGCAACGTGTGCGTACGCATCGTTCAACGCCATTCTCACGATTGTTCACGGCGGCAGCCCGTCGCCGACCGGTTGGGCACTCGTCTACGCCGGGGTTGCATTTGTGGGACCAGTGATTGTTTCGTATTTGCTTCGGCGTTGGCAAGGCAGTTCGGAACTCGTATCTGCGGAAGCCACTCAGTGGTTTGCGGGCGCCATGCTGGGTGTGGGCATGCTCGCCGCATTCGCTGGCTCACAATTAATTCAGGGCACTCGGTTCACACCAGCGACGAAGTATGTGGACCCCGTATTGGTCGTGGTGGCGTGTGCGTTGTTCATAATTTCGCCACTGCGAATGATTCGTGGAACCTTTGTGGAACTCGTCGAAGGAGTTCCCGATGAAGAGATACAAACGCCTGTCCTCGAAGCAGTCGAAGCCGTACGCCAGGAGTTTTCCCTGACGCAACCCAAAGTCCGAGTTACGAAGGTGGGCCGCAAGATTTATATCGAAGTTGACTTCATTGTCTCTCCAGAATGGAAAGTACACAGCTCAGACACCGTGCGCCGCGCATTGATGGACTGTTTTGATGTTCTTCCTCACGACACCTGGCTAACCCTCGAATTCACTGCGGATGCTTCGACGCTCGAGTGATACTCAGAACGAAATCGTTTGATCAAATTGATAACTGAACGAATCCGCCGCCGTAGGCTATCCATATCGTAGAACCGAATCGTGAGATGCCGAGAAACTCATCGATTTGGCCTGCCCCTCGGATTTTTTGCAGGAGTGACCCAGAGTTTGCATCGAACTCCGATATCAAACCGGTTGGGTTGAGATCGCTTCCAAGGCTGGTGACCCAGATGTGCCCGCCCTCGCTCAGAATTCCTCCTGGCTCGTTGATTCCATTTGTGAATCCTGAAACGTTTCTAACGAGAGCGCCGGTATGCCAATTAATCTCAGTCAGAACGCCGGCGCCATGGACGCTGCCATCGCTTCGGATCATCCAGAGCTTTGAGCCTCGGCACACAAGGCCTCGCACGAAAGTGAAATTCTTGGTCCGAAAGTTTTTGATCAGTGAACCGGAGTTGCCGTCGTATTCACTCACTGTTCCGTTGTCGTGAAAGCCGCCGAAGAGGTTGGACACCCACACATGATTTCCAGATGAGGTCACGTAAATGGGGTCGTTTATATAATTTTTGGAGCCCGAGACGCTGCGGAGAATTTCTCCTGTCTTAGGGTCAAGAAGGCTGACCACTCCTCGTCCTTCAAGATCATCTGGGTCACTGATTGACCAAATGAATTTTCCGCCATTTGTAATGTCGGCTGGATTTTGGTACTTGATGAAGCTGGATTGATTTCGAA
>JANXTQ010000288.1 GCA_025352305.1 Actinomycetes bacterium | reverse complement strand
GGAGGCAGCGAGAACGGCGTCACGCACCGAAGGCTCGACGCCCTTGGTGACTGATCCGAGGAACCACTTGCAGTCCGGTGAGTCCGCGATGCAGCCATCGGTGTCAACCCACATGATCTTGTGACCCGAACCAGCTGACTTAGCTGCCGCAATGGCACCGAGACCAACCGATCCCGCTACCGGGAAGACAATGTCCGCTCCGGCCGTGAAATCTCCTGAGGTCAGCGTCTGGCCCGCGGTCTGATCAGTGAAGCTGTTGGCAAAGTCACCCGTGCCGTTGAAGTGGCCCGTTGCGCGGTCCCCCTTCGAGGGCGTCCAACCGAGCACCTTGATGTGCTTGTGATTGAGTTGGTCGTAGTAACGAACACCCGCGACGAAGCCGTCCATGTAAATCGTGACCGGCGGAATGTTGATTCCACCAAAGGTTGCGACCTTGCCCGTTTTGGAACTGGCGGCGGCGAGGTATCCACCGAGGAATGCACCTTGGTTGGTGTTGTAGGTCAGGCTCAAGACCTTTTTCGAGGTCGTGGAAGGCACATCGTCCACAATCGCGAACCTCTGAGTCGGATGAGCGGTGGCCGCGTTAGCAGTTGCCTGGTCCATCAAGAAACCAACCGTCACAATGATTCCGCAGTGAAGATTGATGAAAGTGTTGATGTTCGGCGCGTAGTCATTAGATGACGACGACGACAGGTAACTGACGCTGATATTCGGATTCGCCTTTTTGGCATCTTGGAGGCCCTTGAAGGCTGACGCGTTAAAGGAGTGATCGTTAATTCCGCCCGTATCGGTAACGACACAAGCTTTAAAAACTGGTGAGGCGCTGGCCAGCGGCACGGCGACTGCGATCGACGCAATACCGATTGACGTAGCGCCGAGCAGTGCTACGAAGCGCGAACGACGCGTTGCTCCTGAACTGAATTGCATGTGCCCATCCTCCTGGGTTTACCCGTCATCGAACGTCGTCTTAAGCTACGACCTTCGCGCGACTCCGATGAAGTTCATCGTCGACACAGGACGTTAATCCAACTATCCGCTTGACGTGATTCTTCCCAGTCGCTTCGATTGAATATTGTCTGACGGTACTCGTGTCCCAGAAAATCTGACACATTGCAGGGCTCCCAGAGCAGGACTCGAACCTGCAACCTAGCGATTAACAGTCGCTTGCTCTGCCAATTGAGCTATCTGGGAATAGTGCCCGAGGGCTTGATAAATCTAGCAGTCAGCGTTGAGGCCCTACTGCGCTCGCAGCCACGCCAACATTCGTTCCGCGTGGGGACTGTTCTCCACGAGTCGCTTCCAACGAGCGGTGCGCTTCGCCATGGCCTGTTTGGAGATTCCGTGCGTTCGACCCAACTCCTCGAGCGACATCACACGACCGGTCCACATCCAAAAGTCGGTGAACTCCTCCCCCAAGATTTCTCGCAGCGCCTCAATGACCCACTCGGACTCCGGCCACGGCTCGCCGTTATCGCCCGCGAGTTCCTGCAACTGATTGGCGTCGATCTGCGCCATTCCAGCGGCAATATCGGCGCTCATCTTCATGACTCGCTGAGATTTGGAGCGACTGAGCGCCAAATGACGCATCACTTCGGCAGTGCTGAGCGTTCGAGACGAACCCTGGCGTTGAAGCCGGCGAAATTTAATGACCTGTCGCAGGTCGGCTTCGGGATAGGGAACGCGGTGCGAAATAGCCGCGTAAACCATTTTGGAGATCCAGTAGTTCGCGTACGTGGAAAAGCGCACTCCGCGCTCGATGTCAAACTCACGCAACGCTTTGACGAGTCCCTCGAGACCTGCGGCTTCGAGTTCATCTTGATCAAACGTGAATCCGAGATCGTTGACTCTCTGCTTTACGAGCGCGCAGGTTCCTGCGAGCAGTTCTTCTTCGGCCTTGCGGCCCCTTTTCACCAACCGACGAAGTGACGTTTGCTCGCTCGGTGACTGCACGTCACCAGTTATTAGTTCATTCGCGGCCGCACGGCCGTCTGAAATGAAACCGAGCAGCTGAACCTCGTCGTCCTTGCTGAGGGGGGTTGCGATGCTAATGAGGCCAATTGATCCGCGTCGCAGTCGCGTCGCGCTAGTCAACTCGTTCGGCCTCGCGTGAGACGAGCCACGCGCGCAGGTCCTGCTCTGCTGCGTCGTGGCCGGGACCGTCCAATTCGCCCAGACGGATTTTGACGTCGCGAATAACCGACAGTGCTGACTCCGGTGTCACGAGGCCAGAGCGAAAGTCACGATCAATTTCGCGCAGCCCTTCTTGAGCGGACGCGCGAATCAATTGGGCGATGACGGCATTGATTTCTCGTTCACTCGACAACGTTTCGCTCAACTCTTCAGCGGCTATCTCACGAATCAGCATCGCCGCTTCCGTCTCGTCACGGCGTTCAAGTGTGTCGAGGACGTCGCTCACTAGTGTTCCGCTAGCGAGAGCGACAAAGGCGGCTCGCTGCAGCGGGTCGAGAAAGTAGGCCGCTTCAAAGCGACTCTCTACGGCCCCGAAGGCATGAACCAGTAGTGCCAAAGCCGCGCGCCCGGGACGTGACGTGGTGCTCGGTGCTTTCGCGGTTGGAGCGTCACTGGTCGACTGCTCACGTTCAACAATCAGCGCACCTCTCAGTGCAGCCGCCAACATGGGTCGAAGTTGATCCACATCAACGCGACATCGGTCCCCGACAGTGCGCAAGTACTGATCTCGAACTAGCTCGCTCGGGTGCTCGGCCACGACAATCAGTGCCGCCTGTGCCCCTCGAGCGCGTCCTTCCACGGACGTCAGATTCGCTGCTTCGAGGACGCGGTCGATGCGGAACTGCAAATACGGAATGGCTCCCGCAACGGCGACCCGCAACGCTTCGGGGTCCCGTTGGGCCAGTTCGCCTGGATCTGAACCACGTGGCAGGCGAACGACTGCCACGTCGACTTCATGTTTGCGCTCCCACTGATACACCGACGCGGCGGCGCTTTGACCAGCACTGTCGGCGTCGTAGGCGAGCACGATGCGTTTGGCGAAGTTACGCATTGTACGAAAGTGTTCTTCGGACAGTGCCGTTCCACAGGTCGCCACCGCGCGCGGAAGACCGGCACTGAACATGCCAATGA
>JANXTQ010000276.1 GCA_025352305.1 Actinomycetes bacterium | reverse complement strand
CCTGTGGGACAGCTTTAAGACCGCCAGCGATTCACAGTTTGAAGGTCAGTCGTTACTGGAACTGTTTACGTCTCGCGCTCGCTTCAATACGCGACTTGCGGTGGCCGGCAAGATCTACGGAGCGTCTGACGCTCAACAACTAATGCAACGCGGCGTGGACATTGTGGCGATTGGACGCGGCGCAGTCACCAATCATGATTTCGCGCGTCAAGCCCTCGGCGATCCGCATTTTCAGATGCGCGAACTTCCCGTTCCTCGCGAGATACTGCGCGCGGAAGGACTCGGCGAAGCCCTCGTTGAGTACATGCGCGGCTGGAAGGGTTTTGTCGCTGACTGAACAACGACGTGTTACTTGGGCAGTTGGCCCTTGGCGAGAGATTCGGCCATGGCCCATCCGAAGACGACGAGTCGTTCGCCCTTTTCGGCCTTGACGGCCCCGAAGGCCTCCTCGGCGCCCGCGGGCAACGTTGCTTTCGCGGCGATGTAATCAAGTCCGCCCACCGGGCGTCCGTCGTCGATCGCCATGATGAAGGTCTTGTCGTCAATCGCCTTTTCCGAACCAAATCGCTTAGCGAGGCGTCGGCCCCACGCTCGATCTTCTCCGGTGGGTCGATAGTCGGGTCGAGGCACAATGTCTTCCAGCCCCAAAAATGCGCGATATCCATCCGGAGTCGTCAAACGAGAACCCAGCAACACATCTTCATCAGGAAACGCCAGTAACGCGCGACGGAACTGATCGTGAATGAGCGCCTTCAGAGTTTGATCACTCTTTGAGTTGCGATCAACTAAAGCCACTCCGACCAGCAGTGACGGTGTCCCGCCAATTCGCTCGAGCGTGCAAAACGAATAGCCCCGCAGTTTGTTACCTTCTCGGGCCTGTGTAACGAGAACCCACTTCTCTCGCTGCTCCGTTAAAAATGCCACATCGAAGTAGGGTGCCCGTCCGAGACAAAGATCGGCCATTTCGGCGATCTCCACTTCGAGCAGGGCCGTTGTGTCCTTCGTCGTCACCGTCATCGCCATAGGCGTTCATTCTACGGGAGCGGCGACCCCTCACAATTTTCGGATTATCCCGCCACGATGTTCTGACCAAATGCCGCTCGAAGTTCGGCCACGGCGGTCTCGGTATTCACCCGAAAATCTGGGCCCAAACGGAATCGCCGCCCCTCGCCCTCAGTCTCAACAATCACCGAGGTCGGCCCGTGATTGGCCGCCAAAATGGATTTCAAACGGCGAATGCTCTCTTGGTTAAGCCGGTGGGGCTCGAGAAAAACAGTCAAAACTTCGTCGCCCGTCGAAATCAGATTCGGCGCGCTAATCGCCTGCGCGGTGAAGCGAATATCGTCGTCGCGCTTTTCGAGGCGTCCGCGAATGACCACGACCGCGTCTCGATTTAGCAGCCCGCCAGCGGTCGTAAATGCCTTTGCGAACACCATGACTTCGAGGGATCCGCCAAGGTCTTCGAGCACTAAGCGCGCAAAAGTCTCGCCTCGTTTGGACGTTTTGAGCTGAACTTCACTCAGAATTCCACCGATTGTAAAAAAGTCGCCACGTTCGCCGACTTCGTCCGCGCGTTCACGCGCGTCGTTAATGGTGCCGTCGGTGAGCCGTCGCAACTGGGGCTCGATTCCGAGCAGTGGATGATCCGACACGTAGAGCCCGAGCATTTCACGCTCAAAGATGAGCAACGTTGCCTTGTCGTGTTCGAGCGCCGGAATGGGTAGGTCCGTTCCCTCCCAGTCGTCGCTCACTCCATCGGGCGACATGGCAGCAAAGAGGGTAGACACTCCAATGGCGAGGTCTTTGCGCCGAACGAGCGTTTTGTCAATGAGGTCGTTGGCCACCAGGCCGAGGCCCTTTCGCGGTACGCCCAGACTGTCAAAGGCGCCCGCTTTGATCAGGCTCTCCATTGTTCGACGATTGAGCACCATGGGGTCAACGCGGCGAACAAAGTCGTAGATCGACTCAAAGGGACCGTGGGCGTTTCGCTCGTTCACAATTTTCTCGACGAGTGCAGTGCCCACGTTCCTTACCGCGGCGAGACCAAAATTGATGGCGTTGTCAATTGTCAGTGAAGGCGTGAAGTCGGAGTACGACTCATTGACGTCCGGAACGCGAACCGTAATTCCGTTCGCCCGACATTCGCCCAGATAGAGCGCAGTTTTGTCCTTGTCATCTTTGAAACTCGTCAGCAACGCCGACAGGTATTCAACCGTGTAGTGCGCTTTCAGCCACGCATTTTGATAGGCCACGAGTGCGTATCCGTAGGCGTGGCTCTTGTTAAAGGCGTAGTCCGCGAAGGGCTCGATCTTGTCAAACAACAACACGCCCAGCTCGTTGGTGTACCCGTTGGCCACCGCGCCGTCAATGAAACGCGAACGTTCCGCCTGGATCTTTTCACGGATCTTTTTACCGCAGGCCTTGCGTAAATTGTCGGCCTCGGTCATTGAGTAGCCCGCAATTTTCTGCGCGACGCGCATGATGTCTTCCTGATAGATCATGAGCCCGTACGTTTCGTTCAACACGTCGCGCAGATCGTCGTCGTCGAAGCTCACGGCTTGGCGTCCGTTCTTTCGATCGGCGTAGTGATTGTGAACGTTCTCACCCATTGGTCCTGGTCGATACAGCGCCACGAGAGCAGCCACGTCTTCGAAACTCGTGGGCTGCAACTTGCGCATCAGCGCGCGCATTGGACCGCCCTCGAGCTGAAAGACGCCAATTGAGTTACCCAGGCGCAACATGGCAAAAACGGCGTCATCGTTCAGATCAACGTGGTCAATGTCAATGACCTCGTCTCGACGAAGCTTGATCAAGTCCAGTGTGCGGTCAATAATCGCGAGGTTGCGCAGTCCTAAAAAGTCCATTTTGAGTAGTCCGAGTCGCTCAATTGCGTGCATCTCGAACTGGGTGACGATGGGCGCATCGTCGAGTGACCCATTTGGTCCCGGCTTTCGCTGAACGGGCACGTACTGCATCACTGGCTCTTTGGTAATGACGACGGCGGCGGCATGGATGCCGTCTTGGCGACGTTTATCGACAAATCCGAGCGCTACATCGACGGTCTTTTTGACGTCGGGATCGGATTCGTACATGGCGCGCAGTTCGCTGGCTTCGCTGAAGCGATCCTCGTAGCCAGCGGTGCGTTCGAGACACGCGATGAGTGGCACGTCTTTGCCCATGAGCAGCGCGGGCATTGCCTTAGCAACTTTGTCTCCCAACATGGGCGCAAAACCGAGAACGCGCGCCGCGTCACGCACCGCGGCTCGGGCCTTAATGGTGGAGAAGGTAACGATCTGCGCCACGTGATCGGAGCCGTAACGTTCCGCCGCGTATTTGATCATTTCGCCGCGGTAGCGCTCGTCAAAGTCCATGTCGATGTCGGGCATCTCTTTGCGGCCCGGATTAAGAAAGCGTTCAAAAATGAGGCCGTAACGAATGGGGTCCAGTTCCACAATCTTGAGGCAGTACGCAACGCAGCATCCCGCAGCGGACCCGCGTCCCGGGCCCACGCGAATTTTAGAGTCGCGAGCAAAGCGCAGTAGGTCCCAGACGACCAAGAAGTAGTCAGCGAAACCCATATCGGTGATGACGCCGAGTTCGTAGTCAATGCGGTCGCGCACCTTGTCCGTGAGTTGATCGCCGTAGCGTTCACGCGCTCCGTCGTACGTCAACTCGCGCAGGTAACGATTGGCGGACTCTTTGTGGCCACCACTGTTGAACTGATCGGGAATGGGAAATTCGGGCAGCGCGTCGTTGTCGAACTCAATGGTTACGTTGGCGCGTTCGGCGATCAACAGGGTGTTGTCACACGCCTCGGGGATCTCACGAAAGAGGTGCCGCATTTCCGTGGCGGACTTGAGATAGTGCTGCTTGGATTGAAAGCGAAATCGGTTCGGATCTGCGAGTAGCGATCCGGTGCCGATGCACAGCAGCGCTTCGTGCATGTCGGCGTCACTATGACGTACGTAGTGCAGGTCGTTCGTTGCGAGCAAGGGCGCATTGATCTGTCGTGCGAGATCGAGCAGAAGTGGATTTGTTCGGGTCTGCTCGGCAATGCCGTGTTCTTGCATCTCGACAAAAAAATTGTCCCGTCCAAAGATGCTCTGCAGGCGCCCGGCGAGCTGCACCGCTCCGTCGTAATCGTCGCGCAAGAGGGCCTGTAGGACCACCCCTCCCAGACAGCCGGTCGTCGCAATCAAACCCTTGGAGTAGCGCTCGAGCAACTCCCAGTCCAAACG
>JANXTQ010000265.1 GCA_025352305.1 Actinomycetes bacterium | reverse complement strand
CCCGACCATTTTGCAGTGGGGCACTGAAGAGCAGAAACAGGAGTTCATTCCCGGAATTCTCCAAGGCAAGATCGCCTGGTGCCAAGGATTTTCTGAGCCGAACTCCGGTTCGGACCTTGCGAGTTTGAAAACCACTGCCATTGCCGACGGAGACGAGTGGGTTATCAATGGCCAGAAGGTCTGGACCACGCAGGCCCAGTACGCCGACTACGTATTTTTGATGGTCCGAACCGACCCGGATGCACCCCAGCACGCCGGCATTAGTTACTTGCTCGTTCCCATGCATCAGCCCGGAATTGAAGTTCGTCCCATCATTCAGGTGGACGGATCCGCCGAATTCAACGAAGTGTTCTTTGACAACGCGCGTTGCCCCAAGGCGAACGTCGTGGGTGGAATAAATAACGGTTGGAAAGTAGCAATGACCACTCTCGGCTTCGAGCGCGGGTCGAGCTCGACGACGGGCTATCGACGTTTCTTAAAAGAGTGGGAGCAGATTGTTAGCTCCGCGCAGCGGGTAGGTAAGTCGAACGACGCCCTGTGTCGCGACGAACTGGTGAAAGCGTGGCAGAAGGTCAAGATCATGCAGATCAACGGTTATCGATCGCTCACTGACTCACTGCATGACACACACAACAGCGCCATGCTCGGGGCCTGCAACAAAATGTTCTGGTCCGAAACGCACCGCGCCACGATGGAACTCGCCATTGATGTCTTGGGTCTTGAGGGCCAAGTCCTTACGGGCACCGGTGACGCCGTTGGCATACTGCCCGGTATGGGTAGGGGCCGAGAGGATTACCCCGTTTCCGATTTGCAAGCGTCGTTCTTTTTCTCGCGCTCCGAAACCATCTGGGGAGGCACGGCGGAAATCCAACGCAACATCATTGGAGAGCGCGCCTTAGGACTGCCCAAAGAACCGAAAGTGCCCGTTTCTTAACTCAGCGCCAGTTTCGCGGCGACGGCTTTTTGACGTAACACCATCGTGAGCCACGCTCCCGATGCCAGAGTGAGAGTCGATCCGGTGAGCAGGCCGATTCGCGGATTGAAGGCATCGATGATCAGTCCCATGATCGTTGCACCAATGGGGGTCGAGCCTAAAAAGGCAATCGAGTAGAGGCTCATGACCCGACCACGCATCTGCTCTGCCGAGTTCAGCTGCAACAGAGCATTGGCGGTGGCGACAAAGGCAATGGAGGCAGCTCCGGTAAATACCATGAAAATTGTCGCAATGAGTACCGTGGGTGAGAGTGCCACGACGGTCATGAAGGTACCAAAAAGTCCCGCGAGCGTAACGAGCAGCGAGACCGTCGGACGTGAGCGGTGTGCCACGAACAGGCCTCCCAGGACCGCGCCACAGCCCATCGCCGAAAGTAGATACGAGAAGCTCGTGGCGCCGTGTTCATGAAAAGTCTTGACGGCTAACGGTTGCAACGTAACGGTGAAGTTGAAGGCAAACGTTCCGACGACGGCGGTGCACAACAAGACATCGCGAAGCAGCGGAGTGCTGGCCACGTAGCGAAGTCCCAAGCGAAGTTGTCCCTTTTCACGTTGCACCCTGCGCAGGGGCGTGAACTCCGAGGAGCGCATTAAGACCAGCGCCGTGAGAACAAAAACGTAGGAACCGGCGTTGATGTAAAAGCATGTCGCTACACCGACCGTGGCAATCAAGCCACCAGCGATTGCGGGACCTACCGCTCGCCCGGCGTTCATTAAGACGCTGTTCAAGCTCACGGCATTGGAGATCAGATCTCGACCGACCATTTCTTGAACAAACGACTGGCGCGTCGGCACGTCAAAGAGGTTGACAACGCCCAGGGTAAGGGCGAGAGCAAATATTGCTGGAACACTGGCGTGGTGCGTGGTGACCAAGACGCCCAGAACCAGTGCCAGCACTCCCGCCATTGACTGCGTTATATAAAGAATGCGGCGTTTCTCGTTGCGGTCGGCGACCAGTCCGCCGTAGGAGCCGAAGACCAGCATCGGAACATACTGAAGCGCGACGGCGATTCCCAACATGAAGGTCGAGTTGTGAGTTGTTCGATACACCAGCCAACCTTGGGCCAGCGACTGCATCCAGGTTCCCGAGACCGACACCAACTGACCAAAAAAGTAGAGACGAAAGTTGCGCACCGCCAACGCGGCGAACATTCGATTTCCGGCGTCGCGCGCGGCGCTCACTCAATCTCCAGTAGTTGTTCGAGCAGATCAGCTAGTTCGGCGGCTCGGCGCTGTTCTGCAATCGGCAAAGCGCGAAGTTGCATTTCGAGAAACTCAGTCTTACGGCGGCGGATGTTGGACAGCTCCTTTTTCCCGCTCGCGCTCAACACCACCCTCGTGCAGCGTCGATCCGCGTCATCAGGTACCAACTGGACCAAACCCGCATCTTCCAAGGTTCGAACGAGCCGAGTGACCGATGGGGGTTGGATCTGTTCTCGAACGGCCAAATCACCGAGCGACGGCCGAGCGAGCATCTCTATTGACGACAACATCGACGCTTGAGCCGGCGATATCCCCCCGAGCGCGCTCTGGCGAAGGCGGCGGTTGAGTCGGGTCACCGAACGACGAAGTCGTGCAGCCGTCTCGTTCGTATCGTTTGTTTCCATTATTTACCCTAACTAAATAATAGCAGCAATCAACATCGACTGCACCGCCACGCAGAGCAGCACTATTTGGGATTGCGATTTACGACAGAGCGCGGTAACGCGGCACGTAGCCGCCCGTTCCCAGCGAGACCGATTCGTCCAGATCCATTGAGTCATCAACGCCACCGATGACTTCGGTAATCCACGGCAGTCGATCAGTGAGAATTCGAGTTACCCCACCTTGCAACGTGGAAGCGGATATTGCGCAGCTGGAACAAGCGCCCTGCAACTGAACTTCCACAATTCCGGTTTCGACGTCGGCCCTAATAAGGACGAGGTCTCCCCCGTCAGCTTGAACGGATGGTCGCATCAGTTCCAGCAGCGCCATGAGCGCACTAAGCCGGCTTGCTCGTTCGGTGTCATCAATGCTCGCCACCGCACCAGTCTGCCGTGCCGGAGGCCCTCTCGTGACCTCGGGCCCAAGATCGGTACGATTCTGTGCATGATTCCTTCTCCCTCGATTCCTCTTGACGACATTGATCTGTCGTCCGCCGACTTTTGGCGACTGCCGTGGGCCGAGCGTGAAAGTGCGTTTCGCACACTTCGCCTCGAGCGACCGGTCGCCTTTTACGAGGAACCGTCACTCGCGGGAACACCATTTGAGTTCTTGCAAGGCAAGGGCTACTACGCCGTTACAACGCATCGCGACGTGTCAACGGCGAGCAGGCATCCCGAGGTATTCACCTCGGGGCCTGGCGCGGTCTCGATAATTGATATGCCCACTGAAATGATTGAGTATTTCTCCGGCATGATTTCGACGGACAATCCCAAGCACGCCCGACTTCGCCGAATTGTGTCGAACGCGTTTAATCCGCGCAACGTCAAGTCGGTCGAAGACTCCATTGAGAACGTCGCCCGAGAAACAATTGATCGGGCGAGCGAGTCGGGCAGCGGCGATTTTGTCACCGATATCGCAGCACCCTTTCCACTTCAGATCATCTGCGACATGATGGGCGTACCACCCAGTGAGTACGCAACCGTCTTGCGCGCTTCCAACATCATTCTCTCCAACGGTGACCCCGACGTGATCCCCGAAGGCAGTGATCTCATGACGGCCTACCTCGAAGCCGGCGGCACACTCACGGCCATTATGGAAGAACTCGGCAAATATCGAGTGGAAAATCCCATTGACGACATCACCAGCGCACTCGTCAACGCGGAAATTGAAGATGAAAAACTCACGGCGCAAGAGTTGGCTTCGTTCTTTGTCTTGCTCGTGACGGCTGGCAATGAAACGACGCGAACGGCGATTGCTCACGGGCTGCACGCACTGAGCGAACATCCGGATCAAAAGGCGCTCTTGACGGCGAACTACGAATTGCACGCCAAGACGGCCACCGACGAGATTGTTCGCTGGGCGTCACCCGTTATTTGGATGCGCCGCACCCTGGCCACCGACTACGTGCTCTCGGACACACAGTTGTCCGCCGGCGACAAAATTTTGCTCTATTACAACTCGGCCAACCGTGACGAACAGGCATTTGAGAATCCGTACACGTTTGACGTAACGCGAACGCCCAATGACCACTTCGGCTTCGGTGCGCCGGGACCGCACTTTTGTCTCGGGGCCCACCTAGCAAGGCGTGAGATCACGGTCATGTTCCGTCAACTGCTCGATCGCTTTCCTAACATTCACGCGACGGGCGCTCCGGCGCAACTTGAATCCAATTTCGTTAACGGCATCAAGCGTCTCAGCTACAGCTTCTAAGTCCTTGGGCGATCTACTGCGTCGAATTACGGGGGGCTTTGATCGCTTTCAGCGTCGCCAACGTGTCACCGCGGTGTCCTTCGCGGTCATCAAGCGTTACGGAGAGGATCGAGGTGGGCAGCTTTCCGCCTTGGTGACGTTCTACGGCTTCCTTTCCGTGTTTCCCTTGTTGCTGTTGCTCGTCACCCTCGCGGGACTGTTTCTGCACGGTTCGAAACTAGAAAACACCATTGTCAATTCGGCGTTGGCCCAATTTCCAGTTATTGGCACCAATCTCCGAGAGAACATTCACGCGGTCTCTAAAGCCAACGTCGTCGCCATCATTGTGTCGTTACTCGGCCTGCTCTACGGTTCGCTCGGCGTGACCTCCTCGCTACAAAATGCGACTCATCAAATGTGGCGACTTTCGCGCGAGGCGGCACGGGGTTTCTGGCCCCGAATGTTTAAGGGATTCCAATTACTGGGAGCTCTCGGATTTATTGTCGTGCTGAGTTCGGTCGCAGCGGCAATGTCGACCGTCGGCCGTCAGTACTTTGGCGGAGGGGGGCTGCTGCCGCGAATAGTTATTTTGCTTGCGGCGCTAATTGCCAACTTCGCGGGTTACCTCTTGGTGCTGTGGCTACTCGCACCGGACGACACGAAACTGCGAATGTTGTTACCGGGCACCATATTTGGAGCCGTCGGTTGGACAATTTTGCAAGCTCTGAGCGGATATCTACTCGGGCACCAGTTTCATCACGCGAGCCAGATTTATGGATTCTTCGCCGTCGTGCTTGGTCTCATTTTTTGGATCAACCTCGGTGCTCAACTTTTTCTTTACTCCACGGAGCTAAATCTGGTTCTCGCTCATCACCAGTGGCCGCGCTACTTGTTTAGCGACGAGCCGTCAGTCGAGCGTTCCGCGACGAGTTCGTCGTAAGCCGCCAACGAACGAGGTCCCCAAACGGTTCCTGGTCCGCCGTCCATCATGATGGCAACGCCGCACAGTTCGGCCACTTGGTGTCTCGTAGCGCCCAGACGCACGAGATTTCGAACGTGCGCGACAATGCATCCATCGCACTGTTTCACAATCGCTATGGCGAGAGCGGCGAACTCCTTTGTTAAATCGCTGAGCTCACCGTCGGCCATTGCCGCACGCGATAGTTCTCCGTACGCCCGAAAGACGTCTGGAATTTCGTCGCGCAACGCACGTGCCGGGCCGCGCAGTTTCTCTTGAGTTTCCTTAGCGGAATCCATGGCTGCCTCCTGAACGAATCGTACCCATGCGACCTTTAGGCTCGCCGACGTGAAAGTAATTGATGAACTGCTCGAGAATAACGACGCCTACGTGGCACGTCACGGACACCGTGTTCTCGCCACCGAGCCGTCGCGTCAACTGGCCGTCGTGACGTGTATGGACTCGCGTCTCGATCTCTTTGGGGCGCTCGGACTGGACCTCGGCGAGGCGCACCTCATACGCAATGCGGGCGGAATCGCGACCGACGACGTCGTGCGTAGCTTGCTACTCAGCCAGCGACTGCTGCGAACCAACACCGTCATGGTTATTCATCACACTCGATGCGGGCTCGAAACATTTGATGAGGAAACGCTGAGCACTGAGTTGCACAATGAGCTCGGTATGCGGCCCTCGTTTCGATTGGGCGCGTACCGTGACGTGGACGCCGACGTCAGGGCCACCGTTGCAACTTTGCTAGCGAGTCCGTTCATCAGCCCGATTGAAATCCGTGGATTCGTCTTCGATGTCGATGAGGGTTCGCTGCGCGAAGTCAGTCAGTAACCAGACTCTTCTTGAAACCTTGGTGAGACTGGGAATATCCGTTAGCGGCGTAGAAGCGATGTGCGTCCACGCGTTGATTGTTGCTCGTGAGCTGGATGCGGTAACAACCTTGAGCGATCGCAAATTTCTCGCTGGCTCGAAGCAGGGCGGCCCCGATTCCTTTAGATCTGACATCGCTACGAACGTGAACACTCTCAATTTCGGCGCAGCGGTCACCGCGATGTTGGAGGTGTCGAAAAACAATGACTTGGCAGATTCCCACTACTTCACCGTCGAGGTCGGCAACGAACACTTCGCCTCCGCGCTTTCGTGTCTCGACGATGGCGGCGGCGTACTGCTTGAGGTTCGTAAGGTCTTCGACGCTCTCGGTAAGTGAACCGTCGATTATTAGTTTTACGGCGGACTCGACCTCGTGATCGGCAATGGGCCACACCGCGAGTCGTTTCATTCGTCGTCTGAAGCGTGTTGGCTCATCAACGAGTCAATAACTCCCACAATCGCCGGGTCCGTCAGCGTCGTGACGTCGCCCAATGCTCGATGTTCGGCGACGTCACGCAGCAGTCGTCGCATAATTTTTCCGGAGCGGGTCTTCGGCAAATCGGGAGTGATAATGATTTGGCGGGGCTTGGCGATCGGACTGATGGTACGAGCCACGTGATTACGCAGGTCCTCAATAATCGATCGATGATCGTCTCCGCTATCGGCGACGGAAAATTTGAGCGTCACGAAAGCAACAATCGCCTGTCCGGTGGTGTCATCAGATGCCCCAACGACGGCGGCCTCCGCGACGCCCTCGTGTCCCACGAGGGCGTGTTCGACTTCCGTCGTCGAGAGGCGGTGTCCCGAGATATTCATCACGTCGTCGACACGTCCGAGCAGCCACAGATCTCCGTCGGCGTCGCGCTTGGCTCCGTCGCCCGCGAAATACGAACCGTCAAACCGCGACCAGTACGTGTCGACGTATCGTTCGGCGTCACCCCAGATTCCGCGCGTCATCGCGGGCCAGGGAGCACTCAGCGTCAAGTATCCCCCTTCGCCGTTGCCGACTGAGACTCCATCGTTGTCGACAACGTCAACGGTGATTCCCGGAAAAGCACGCATGGCGGCTCCGGGTTTGGTTACGGAGATGCCCGGTAGCGGGGTGACCATGATCGCGCCCGTTTCCGTCTGCCACCACGTGTCGACGACCGGACAGCGATTTTGACCTACGTGTTCGCGGTACCACATCCACGCTTCGGGATTGATGGGTTCACCCACCGAGCCAAGAAGTCTCAACGACGTGATGTCGTGCAAGCGGGTGAGTTCATCGCCCCACTTCATCAACGTTCGAATGGCGGTCGGTGCGGTGTACAAGATGGAAACTTTGTACTTCTCAATAATGCGCCACCAGCGGTCTCTGCCGCCTGAGTCGGGAAGTCCTTCGTAGAGAACTTGGGTAACGCCATTGCACAACGGTCCATAAACAATGTAACTGTGGCCCGTCACCCAGCCAATATCGGCGGCGGTCCAACAGACGTCCGTTTCAGCTTTTACGTCAAACACGTAGTAGTGCGTCGTGGCGACCTGTGTGAGGTATCCACCCGTCGTATGAAGTATTCCCTTCGGCCGAGCCGTTGTTCCCGACGTGTACATCAAATACAACGGGTGTTCCGCTTCAAAACTTTGCGCCACGTGCTCCGAGCTCTGGGAATCAACGACGTCATGCCACCAGTGATCGCGATGTGGCGTCCACTCAACAGCTTGTCCCGTTCGTTTAACGACGAGTACCGCGGCGACATCTGGGCACTTAGGCATCGCGGCGTCAACATTTACCTTGAGGGCGCTGGCTTCGCCGCGACGGTACCCGCCGTCGGCGGTAATCACGTAACGACAGTCCGAGTCCAGTATTCGATCGACCAACGCTTCGGCGGCGAAGCCGCCGAAGATCACCGAGTGAATAGCACCGAGTCGTGCACACGCCAACATCGAAACAATCGCCTCGGGGATCATCGGCATATAGATCGCTACGCGATCGCCCGCTTTTACTCCGAGCGAACTGAGCCCATTGGCGGCGCGACAGACTCTGTCGAGCAGGTCGCGGTACGTGACGTCAACGTAATCCTCTTCGCGGTCACCCACCCAGTGAAACGCCACGCGTTCGCCGTTTCCGGCAGCAACGTGACGATCCACGCAGTTCACGCTGGCGTTGAGGCGTCCATCGGAGAACCACTGAGCGTACGGACGTGTCCACTCCAAAGTAGTGGTGGGCTCAACGTCCCAAGTCAAACGACGGGCTTGTTCGCCCCACCACGCCACGGGGTCACGGTCTGCCTCGTCATAAATGGTCGGCTTCGCGTTGGCGTGCGCAACAAAGTGTGCGGGAGGGGCGAAGGAACGCTCCTCAGTTAAGAATGCTTCAATTTGGCCTTCGGCCACCACAGCCTCCTCGTAGCGAGTCAGTAAAAATCTACTCATTGAGCACGGATCTACGTCGCTGAACGGTCGTTTTGTTCTGCGAAACACTCAAGAGGTGCGAAGGCGCCCGTGTAAAATGCCGC
>JANXTQ010000249.1 GCA_025352305.1 Actinomycetes bacterium | reverse complement strand
GGTGATGGCCCATCACCATGACGGGATCGGAACTCGCGGCCGCGAACTGCGCCACGGCATCGCACTGTTCGGCGCTAATAAATCCGTCGGGACGATGTAGGCGCGCGGTATCGAGCAGAACCACCGACAGTCCGACTGTTTGCACAATCTGAATCGGCCAGTCCGCGAAACTATTTCCGTTGAAGGAGTCGTGATTGCCGCGTACGTGGGTGAGCCGTGTCGTGAAGGCGCCTTCGTAAAAGGACCGGAAGGTTTCGTACTGCTCAAAAGTGCCGTCGCTGGTTAAATCCCCTTTAACAATCACCGCATCCGGATTGATCGCCGCCGCGTCGGCAATAACGGACTCGTTCATGACCTCGGGGTAGGGGCGTTCGTTGGGCCCGACGGTCAGTACGTGGGTCGTGTCGTCGCCAATTCGCCCGCATTCGTTCTCCCCGAAGTGCACGTCGTTCATGGTGACGAGGCAGGAGCGCAACTCTCCAATGCTTTCGAGAGTCCGTAGCGCAATGCCGTCGAACTCGTAGTTCGTTCCCGCAGCGAGGTCGTTATAACGCTTTACGTGACCGTCGACAAATAACTCAGCACTGTGGGGGCCAACTGCGACGAGTTCGCGCACAGTTATCATCATACGAACGGAGCCCCCCGATACGTGGAGCCGTGCGACAGCCACGAAAGGAACACGCCGTGAATCGATTGGCGCGCTCAGTGTTGTCGCTTTCACTCTTCGCTCTCGGTGCGGCCGTTGTACCGGTCGTAACAGCAGCGCACGCACCCCGAGTTGACAGCCCTACCCAATGTCCGAGCAAGGTAACTGCAATACCGGCCAATCCCGACACGTTGCCGTGGATGAGCGCGAGCTATCGCGCCAAGTTCACCGCCGCGCAGCTAGCGCAACAGGTTCTCAACTGTGAGGTGAAGCTGCATCCAGGCGCAACAGCTTTTCAGGCCGAACTATCGGTCGTCGGTCTCAACAAGACCAACGGCAAATCCTTTCAAAACCAGAACATGTGGCTCGCCAGCAGTTCGGGTCGACTCATGAAGCAGGGCGACTTCAACGCGCTCGGAATCCCTGCGCTAACTCTCGAAGACGGGCCCGGTGGAATTATCTATCGTCCGCCCGCGCGAGATCCTCAACCGACCAACTTTCCCAACGAGCTAGCGCTCGCTGCTTCCATGAGCCCGACGCTCGCCAAGAGCTTCGGAGTCCAGCTCGGCCTCGAAGCAAACCAGATGCACTACATGGGTGTTCAAGCACCCGATCTGAACGTTGATCGAATCCCGAACTGGGGTCGAATCGCGGAAACCTTTGGCGAAGATCCCGTCCTCGCCGGCGAAATCGGCGCCCAAGAGACCATTGGTCTGTTGCAGAACACGCACGTCGTGGTCTTGAAACATTTTGGACTTTACGGCCAAGAGACGAATCGAAAGACCGTCAACGACGTCTTGACCAGTGCTCGCTCAATGTACGACACCTTCATTCGACCATTCGTCATCGCGACCAATGCCGTGGCCGCGTCGCCGCTGGTGTCACATGATCGCCAAGTCGCCATGATGTGTTCGTACGGAAAAGTGAACTACGCACTGGCCTGCACCAACCCGATCGTCGATTCGGCGCTCAGTCACCTTCCGTACTCGGGACTGGTTCGTAGCGACCTCGACACACTGACTCCCGTTCACCAACTGCTGCACAGCGGGGTACAACTCGTCAAGCCGCTCGTCGTGAACTCGTTCGAACCATTTTCGACGGTTACCGCTTCGGTGAAAAATGATGTCACCACCGCGGCACTGAAGGTTTTGACCTTCATGTTCTCGGCGGGGCTCGTTAACACCAATGAACTGGCGGTCTCGGCCAAAGTTGGCGTGATGTCTCGATCTACGCACGATGCAGGAATTTCACTGGCCAACTTCATTGAGTCGCGCGGCGCGGTGCTGCTCAAAAATGGCGCGCTCGCCCAACCCGGTTCGCTGCCCGTCACATCGGCCGATCACCGTTTAGTCATTGTGGCGCCCGTGGACCTTTTTCGCACCTGTCGCAACCTGGCGGTGTCAATGGCTAAAGCGCTGAAAATTCTCACACACTGTTCGACGTGGAACTCGAGCTTCGTTGCGCCACAACAACTCTTCGGAACGCTGGCCAACACGGCCGGAGGTCGCACCATGAGCGCTACTCGTACCTGGGTGGCCCCAACGAGCGGTCACTACCTCATCGAAACTACGGCCTTCGGTGACTCGGCGCTCACACTCAACGGGGCGCCAATTCAGAATCTGCCCGGACGTCAAGAGTTCAAGAGCGGCTACTACAGCACGCTCAAAGCCCAAGCCGGTCACTCGTACAACTTCAAGCTCTCGTGGACATCAATCGCGCCCAAGGTCACCGTGACTGCACTCGCCTCCTACGAAGCCGCGGCTCGTAGTGCGGTTGCGGGCGCCACGATGGCCGTTGTACTCGTGCACGACTACGCCGCTGAAGGAATGGACCGCTACCAACTCGGTCTGCCACTCGGTCAGGACCAGATCGTGAGCGCCGTCTCATCGGTAGTTCCGACGTCGGTCGGCGTTATGAGTTCGGGACCGATCTTGATGCCATGGCTCAACTCGGTCTCGAGCGTCACGGAGTTCTGGAATCCCGTTGGAGTGCTGCCTATCGACACGGTGACGAACACCCTGGTGCCGGCCTACACCGCCATCTTTGACGGCCAAACGAGCCCGTCGGGACACTTGCCGATTACTTTTCCCGCTGATCAGAATCTCTCTCCGATGAGTCTCGGCACCGGCACTAAACGCTTTGCGTACTGGCCCGGTACGGGTGGCAATGCGAATCTCAACCTCGCACCGTTGAGTGGAACCGAAATTGGCTACGGCTGGTACCACGCGGCCGGTTGGCCGGTGCTTTTTCCCTTTGGATACGGGCTCACCTACGCAACGATGTCGAGCACCTTTGACGTAACGGGCAGTTGCGCGTTGGCGTCGGTGACCTCCATCTGCTTACCGGTCGCGGTACGACTAACCAACGATGTGGGCCGGCCCGCGCGGACCACCGTTCAGGTCTACGTATCTCAACCAACCAGTGCTCTGAACCCTCGCCCGACTCTGGTCCTCGGCGACGTCTCGTTGATTTCGTGCCGCGATGGTTCGGGATTAACCGGACTGTGCGCCAACTCCACGACTACTACGGCGACGGTCAGTTCGCTCAACGTCGGTGCGTGGGACAACGTCACGTCGACGTATCACTTCTTAGATGGCTGTTACAGCTTCGTCGTGGCAGCTAACTCCGCTGATGCTTACAACCAACTGGCAAGCGCCACGTCGAGCAGTCCCACCGTCGTTCACGCGACGGCGCCTTTTAGTTCGGCGACGACTCTGGCGAAGGGTCCGTGCCACTAACGCTCAGCACGTCAGCAAACCACGTTTCCCATCGATCGGCGAGTCCTACCCACCCTTTGTAGTTGAGCGTTTCGTCGGGTGCGCCGCGCAAGAATTTCACAACGTCACGCGCGAAGTTCGGTACGTGAGCCACCATGTCAACGGCCGAACGCACGGACGTGCGAATAGTAAATACGACGGCGCGCGACTCGCTCAGACATCGAAGGGTCTGGCGCTCGACGCGAAACTGCCAATTGAGCGGATCTTCGTCGAACCAGCGCCTCGCCGCGACAGGCTGAAACAGGGTGGCGTCATCCAACAGGG
>JANXTQ010000221.1 GCA_025352305.1 Actinomycetes bacterium | reverse complement strand
CCCTTAAAGAGCACTCCACCGGCGGCCGGAGCAACAACGACGAGGCCATTTTTGACCCATTGACGTGGTCTCGCTGCCGAGATGATGGCTCGAAGACGACTCCGTTCGAAAATCGAAGCCGCCTCCACGAGGTTTTACGCTACTCGTGGTCCTCTGAGTGCTCGATCGCTGGCGGAGCACACGCAGCGGGAGCCCTAGACTTTGGCCCCGATGGAGCGAACTTACCGAGTCGTAGTGGCCAAGCCCGGGCTCGACGGACACGATCGTGGTGCCAAGGTCATTGCGCGAGCACTGCGTGACGGCGGATTCGAAGTGGTGTACACCGGACTTCACCAAACCCCCGAGCAGATTGTCCAGGCGGTGGTTCAAGAAGACGCCGACGCTCTCGGGCTGTCGTTGTTGTCGGGAGCACACCTCGTGCTGGTTCCCAAAGTTATTGAACTACTGAAGTCCCACGACCGCGACGACGTTCTCATTCTCGTCGGAGGAATTATTCCTGAAGCCGACATTGCTGTTCTTCAGTCTCAAGGAGTGTCGCGCGTCTTTACTCCCGGTTCCGCTCTCGGCGAGATCAGTTCGTGGCTGGAACTAGCTCTCGACGAGCGCGAGCACGCCAGTTAACGATTTTTTACGCGCCGTGTGGCGTCATTAAGCAAGGAAATTGAACAGTGGACCTCTTTGAGTATCAGGGAAAGCAGTACTTCGCGCAGTACGGGATCTCCGTGAGCCCGGGCGGCGCGGCAGACACCGTCGACGAAGCCGTCGCCGTGGCCGAACGGGTGGGCTACCCCGTCGTCGTCAAGGCTCAGGTAAAGGTCGGCGGTCGAGGCAAAGCTGGCGGCATTCAGATCGCCAACACAATTGACGAAGTGCGTCTGCACGCACAAAACATTCTCGGCATGGACATTAAGGGTCACGTTGTGCATCACCTGTGGCTCGAGCGTTCGAGTGACATCAAGCGTGAGTACTACGCCTCGTTCACGCTCGATCGTCCGAACAAGACTCACCTCGGCATGCTCAGCGCGCAAGGCGGCGTCGATATTGAAGAGGTTGCCGAAAAGGACGCGAGCGCCATCGCAATGATTTCCATCGACCCGGTCACAGGCCTCGATCTCGCCACCGCGCGACGCTGGGTTGCTGAGGCGGAACTCGATGAAGTTGCCCGCGAACAGGCTGCGCAACTTCTCGTCAAGCTCTACACCTGTTACACCGAGGGCGACTGCGACTTGGCCGAGATCAATCCGCTCATTCTCACGACGTCCGACCAGGTTCACGCGCTGGACGCAAAAGTGACGCTCGATGAAAACGCTGCTTACCGTCACCCCGAATGGGAAGCGTTTCGCGCCACGGAGACAGAAGACCCTCGCGAAAAAATGGCCAAAGAACGAGGCCTTAACTACATTGGTCTGGACGGCACCGTCGGCATCATCGCCAACGGCGCCGGACTCGCCATGTCGACACTGGACGTTGTTAATCAAGTGGGCGGCACCGCAGCCAACTTCTTAGATATCGGTGGAGGAGCGAACGCCGAAGTTATGGCCGCCGCCCTCGAAGTTATTAACGCTGATCCCAAAGTGAAAGTCATCTTCGTCAACATCTTCGGCGGAATCACTCGCGTCGATGACGTCGCCAACGGTGTTTTAGAGGCGCTCAAGCGCGTCACCATCTCGTCGCCCATCGTGCTTCGACTCGACGGCACGAACGCCGTGCAGGGACGAGCCATTCTTCAGCCGCACCTCAGCGATTCATTGATCACCGAACCCACCATGTTGGACGCCGCCCGTAAGGCCGTCTCGCTGGCCAACGCTTAAGGAAAATTATGAGCATTTTTGTCGACGAAAACACCAAAGTGATTGTTCAAGGATTGACCGGTGGCCAAGGCCGCTTTCACGGACTGAGAAACCGCGACTACGGCACCAAGGTCGTCGGCGGTGTTACGCCTGGCAAGGGAGGCACCGACGTAGACGGCATCATGGTCTACAACTCGGTCAAAGAAGCCGTCACCGCCACCGGCGCTACGGCCAGTTTTGTCTCCGTTCCCCCCAAGTTCGCTTCGGCCGCGATCATTGAAGCGGCGCAGGGTGGCATTACTTTCATTGTGTGCATCACGGAAGGAATTCCGGCGCAGGATGAAGCCGTGACCTATAACCGACTCGTTGAAGAGTTCCCCGGAGTTCGACTGCTGGGCCCGAACTGTCCCGGCATCATCAGTCCCGGAAAGTGCAACATTGGAATCACGTCCGGTGACATTGCCTTGGCGGGCGGACCGGTCGGCATCGTGTCGCGTTCGGGAACTTTGACGTATCAGGCACTG
>JANXTQ010000211.1 GCA_025352305.1 Actinomycetes bacterium | reverse complement strand
GTGCGCCCAGGAGTAACAGATCGGGACGACTGACTTCGGTGATGGCGCTGCGAGCGTTGAGAACGGCCTCGAGCAAGTGACGATCGACGGTAAATCGGTGATAGGCGTTGCGCTGGTGATAGGAGCGAATGGCCCGCCACTCGGGAATGTGGCGAGAAAAAAGGTCGTGAGCATCAAGGGCCTCCACCACGCTCACTAAGCCCGAACCGGTGCCGAGAAGTCGCACAAAGGCCATCAAAATCTGCGTGGGCCACGGTGTCGGGACGTCGGGCGCATCACGCGACAGGCTCACGAGTGAGTCCAGGGCAATGGGCCGATCTAATTCGGCCGCCGCGGCGGCCAGGCGCAAGGTCAAGGTGGCATCGGACTGCACCGGTGCGTTGGGGCTGAGGCGAAGCTCCCCGTCAAACAGTTCAATCCCGTCGGCGACGGCCTGCGCCGCCGCGGGCGCGGACTGACCCCGTTGGCGCCAGTTACCACGGCGACGCCACGCCGTGTCGCTCGTTCGTGCCACCACGCGCGCGGCGCCCGAAACGGACTGCATCAACTCGTCCGCACTTGCGGCACCGACCATGCGCGCGACTTGATCCTGTTCCTGCAGCAACAGTCGATCAAGGTCGCGACCGGCCAACGTATGAAGCGCGACTCGTGCGCCGAGCAACTCGTCACGAGCGCGAAATACCTCATCGAAGTTGACGGTCTGTTCTACCTCGGGAAATGCGAGTCGAACCGCCGACAGGACGTTGACGTCACGAAGTCCACCGTGGGCCTCCTTTAAATCCGGTTCCAAGAGATCGGCCAAGTCACCGTGCTGCTCGTGGCGCACCGCCATCTGGCTCTCGAGCTCGGGCAACCAGCGGTCGCCCCACTGCGATGCCCACAACTCTCGAACGCGATCAATGATCGGACCAGCGACGCTCACGTCACCCCAAATCATTCGGGCATCCAACAGTCCGAGCGCCACGCGCAGATCACTCTCCGCGACGCTGAAAACCTCTTTCACCTTTCGCACCGAGTGATCAAGCCCGACTCCGGCGTCCCACACCGGGTACCACAACTGATCGGCGAGTTCGTCAATTTTCTTGTATCCGTCGTAAATGAGCACGAGATCCAGGTCGCTGTAGGGCGATAGTTCACCGCGTCCGTAACCCCCAACGGCAATGAGCGCAACACCGGACGGCGACGCCCCGCCGGCGTTATTGCCAATGATCCCCAGCCATTCATCGGCTTCGTGGGAAAAGGCCCGACAGAAATTAATTCCACTCAAATCACTACGATTGAGTAGGTCGCTTCGCCGTTCGCGTAGTGACCGTGGCTCCACGAGGCGCACCGTACCATTGAGATAACGCGCTGAAGCGAGGGAGCGTCAGATGTTCACATTTCTGAAACTGATCGTGGCCGTAGTGATCGGCATTGCTCTAGTGGTGGTCCTGTTCACGGTGCTTGGGGTGCTCGGTGGAATTTTCTGGTTCTCGATCAAACTGGTTGTGGCACTCGTCGTCATCGCTATTGCGGTGCGTTACTTCACACGGAAATCATGACTGCGCCGACTAGGCTGGCAACTTCTGGCGGCGTGGCCGAGCGGTTAGGCAGGGGCCTGCAAAGCCCCGTACTCCGGTTCGAATCCGGACGCCGCCTCCAAGAAGGTCCCACGTTTACGTGGAATGAGGGAGCGAAGTGAGCACGAAACTGGACCGACGAGCGCGAGCTCGTCGGTCGCTCATCGTGTTGAGCGTGGTGGTGGTCGCCCTGTTGGCTTCCATAATTGCCCTGACGTCTTCGAACTCACCACGAAGCGGTGCACCCTCACGAAGCACGACGACGACGCAACATTCGCCGACTACGTCGACCACCACGTCCGTTGCGCCCGTGACCAGTACAACTCGCGCACCCAGTACGACAACCACCGTCACGGCGCCCGCCAGTTCGACCACGACCACGACACCGAGTTCGCTTCGACCTACTCGCAACCAGCCGAGCTACTCCGACGCGGCGCTCAGTGCGCGGTTCGCGCCACTGTTTGGCGCGATTGTTCACAACACTCGATTTACGCAGCAGCCCCTGTTTTTCCCCGAAGAGGTCTACGTAAAGATGAAAACCGGAATCTTGCCCAATCCGGCGTCCGATTACGTTTTTCGCCTGCTCGCCTTTTACACACTCGATGTTGCGGCGTATCACCAGCATTTGGGACCGTCGTTCGCTACGGCGACGTTGGTGACCTTTCACGCGGCGCCGCACAGTGCGCAGTGGATTCGCGCCGGTACGTGTGAGAACAATTTCGGTTACTGGCACGTGGCGAACGTGCGAATGGTTTACAAAGTGGGTACCGTCAAGTCCGTCGCGATTGCCTCACTGATTTCGTGGCACGGTGAGTGGTACGTCGTTCACCTTGGCCCTAATCCGCGAGCGTCGAATGTCGGCACGGTTGCGTTGGCTGCTAATGGCCCCGGCACTCCGGGACCGTCGGGCGGTTGCTAGGGCGACTAAGGAACGCTGATGGTTCCGTTGGGCGCAATCGTTACGGCCCGCGAGCCAAAGTCTTGGTGCGACAGTGAATTAACCAAACGACGTGATGCGCCACTGCTATCAACGAAGGGACGTCCCGCGCCGTTAAGTCGAACGGAAATGAAGTGAGCTGACTCAAATTTTCCGGTGGAGCTGAGAGTCACGTGCAAGATTGCGGACTCGCCCAAATTCCCCGACGTCGCAAAGTTGAAGTAACTGCAAAAATCTCCGAGGCTGTACGCAATCAGGTGACCCTTATAAAATTCGATTCCCCGAAGTACGTGCGGTCCGCTCGCAATCACGAGTGAAGCGCCGTCGTTAATGGCGGCGTGCGCGAAACGCTCAGCGTTGCCGCGATCTTCACCCACGTAGTACTCCTCGGAGCCGTTGACATGGGTCGCACTGGAACCTTCAGCTCCCGAGTGCATGTACACGACAACAAAGTTCGATTCGGCCTTGGCCTTCTTGATTAATCGAGCCGCAGCGCTGTAGTTCAACAGGTCGTTGGTATTGCTATAGGGCGCGAAGTCCACGAAACTAATGCGCGCTGCGCCGTCACGAACGAGGCCAATCTGTCCCGGTAGCCCCGCTTGGGCAATTTTCGCGTCCCGCAGAGCCCGCGAGGTATCGCTGACTCCCTGGGTGGAAAAATCGTGGGAGTGATTGTTGGCGCTATTGAGGACGTTGAAGCCCTCGGCCCGATAGATCCGGGCGTAACTCGGGGGATTGCGAAATGCGTAGCAGTTAGTCGAGCTCGATCCGCATTTTGAGGACGTTCCGTTGGTCAGTGTGCCTTCGAGATTCCCAAAAAGAATTGCTGCACTCATGGAGGCGTGAACGGGGTTCAAATAACTGGCAGCGTTAGAAGGCAGCTGTGGCGTGGAACCCATGTCCATGTCACCAACGAAACTCATTGAAATGGGAACAGTCGGTGTGGTCGTCGTCGTGGACGTGGCCACTGTGGCGTTCGTGGGCGACGACGCGCTCGCTCCGCGATGAGATGGTGAGCCCGTAACGCTGAGAACGCCGTAAACCGCGGCGCTCAGAATTAGGACACTCACTGACGCCAGGGCTACGCGTCGAAAAAAGTATCGACGAGCGCTAACGGTGCGCCGGTGACGCGGTGAACTCACCACGGGGTCTGCAACTGACCGGGAGTTCGGATATAGACCGCGAAGAAGTCCTTAGTACTGGTGTAAAGAAAGCGACCCGGAACCTGATTCGGATTAGGAACGAAGAGCCGCGGTCCACCCCCGCCCGGATGGGTGTAGGTCACAAAGATGGGCCACTCCGGATTGATGTCGAGCTGCATTGCCCGAACTGCTCCAATGCGAAGTAGTGCGCGAGCGAGTGACGCCGCCGTCTGTGACGGAGCGGCCATGTACATGAGGTTGCCGTGCGCGTCAACGCCGACGGCGGTTCGCCACACTGCGGGCACGCCGTGCAGCGTTATGCCCCAGTTGGAACCGTTCGCGGTGGCGGGATTCACCTGAGAGTTGTTGAGCAAGAGGTGCAAATTTTGACGCGCCATCAAAATGTTCAACCCGGGGCGCGCCCCCGCGTTCCAGTTCACGATGTCGAGGGTGCCGTTGGTGTACTCCACGAGAGTGGCGTGACCCTTGAGCATCGGAAAATACAGCCGGTTATGAGTGAAGAACCCCTCGGCAGAGTCCTTTTCGTAGAAACCGGAGTTAAACGTGGCGAGCAAATTGCGTCGCCCGGTGGTCGGGACCATTTCGGGTCCGCGCGCCAAAGAACTAGGACCCGGCCCTTCGTAACCGAGATAGAGACCGAGTCGGGTGCTCGAACTACGAATCCAGGTCACGTAGGCAACGGCGCTCGGATTATTAGCGCTGGTGTGAAAAAAACTGGTGAAGACCAGCGGAACCCCGGCGTGCCACATGTCCTTGGAAATCCAACGGCCTTCATTGGTTTGCGTCGCCGGCACCGCGAGTTTGATCTTTGGCGGTTTGTCCACGGGCGCCGTGGTTGTCGTCGTCGTGACAACAGTGTTCTTTGATCCCGGGTCCGCCGAAACGTCACTCTGGTGACCAAGCAGTGACCAACTGAGAGCTCCCAGAAGTCCCAAGATCGCGACAACGAGCGGTATGAGGCGTCGGCGCTGGCGACGTCGTCGCCGTGCGCTACGGCTGAGCGGACCCGCTGAGACGTCCGCCGAGGACGTAGTTTTCGACGACTTCACCCTTCAACAGTACGGCGAACTGTCATCTCCGTCGGCTCACGACGTGAACTTTGGGCTTTGTTACGATTCCGCCGTGCGCGCACTCGGTCGAATTCGTCGGGCGTTGTGGGGCATTTCTCAAGAGATCACTTGGGCGTTCGGACACTTGACCTTTGGGCGCACGGCGTACCTCATAAATGTTGTCGCGTACCGCTTCATGGCGATATCTACAGCGGTGCCGCGGCGCGACCACGTGTACTACCTCGAGACCCGTGCGGGTCTCTCGCTGTACTACCGGCGAAATCGAGGCGATATTCAAGGAATTCGCGAAATACTGATCGATGAGATCTATCGGCTTCCCAACGGAGCAGCGCCGACGAGCCTCGTGGATCTCGGCGCGAATATTGGTATCGCGACGGCGTGGTTGTGTCACGAGTACTCCATTAAGAGTTTTGCGGCCGTCGAGCCGATCGCGGAAAATTTCGCTCTTTTGGAGAAGAACTGTCAAATCAACGGCCTCCGGGGAGAACTGATCTGTGCCGCGGTCGGACCGCGCAACGGTGAGACCTCATTTGACGTGGCCGCGGGCTCCAATATGGGTCGCGTCGCAGCCGGACAACTGACAGTGCCCGTGCGCGGGGTCGAGCAGTTAGTGAGTGAACTCGCCTTTGGACCGGATCTACTCAAGATGGACATTGAAGGCATGGAGCGGGGCCTCCTTATGGAGGTTGACCCCCACTGGATTGCCGCATTCTCCCTCGTTGTCATGGAGATGCACCCCGAATACGTCAGCGTCGAGTCGCTGGTGCGCATTATTTGCGAGCAGGATTTTAGTTACTTTGAACCCGCGCAGGAGACCCGCGGCGTTCATCGATCCAAGCGCGAGCGGCTCTTTGTTCACAACCCCTGCACCTTGGTTCGCTGATGTCAGAGCGGCCTGAAAGGATCGGTGCGTGAGCCTGCACTCGCTCGTGCCGAAACTTCTCGTTGGCTTCGACGTGGAGTCAACCGGTCTCGATACGCAAAACGACGAAGCAATTTCCTACGGTTTCGCCGAATTCTCCAACGGCCGCTTAGTTAGTCACGACGAGTTCTACGTTTTGCCGGACGTTCAGATTCACCCGGGCGCCGAAAAAATACACGGCGTCTCCTACGAACGCCTGCGGCGAATGTACCGAGAGGGCGAGGCGTTGAGCTCGAGGACCGGTGCGTCACGCGCTGTCCACCGACTACTTCAGTACCAAGATCGTGGGGCAACTTTCGTCGGCGCGAATCCGATGTTCGACTACACCATGTTGGACTCAACGCTGCGGCGTCAGGGCCATGGGGGACTGGCGGCGACGGGATTTGATTTGGCCACGGTGAATCTGATTGATGTTGTGGCGCACGATTTGGAAATTGAATCGGACCGTTCGCGTCGACCTCGGCGCGGATTGGCATTCTTGTGTGCTCACTACGACGTGACACCGGGTCAGCACCGCGCATCGGCGGATGCTCGCGCCTCGGGCGAGGTCCTACTCGCTCAGATTCACGAGGTGAACCGTCAACGTGAACGTGAGCAGAGTGAAATCACTGCCAACGAGTCGCACGCCCATGTTCTGCGTACGTGGGCGCGAACATTGATGAGAAAAATCCACTCACGGTCCGCGGCGCAGTAACTCTCAGTAGCTGCTCAGAAGTTGCGCACTCGCTATTTCTATAGCCAGAAGTATTAGCGCATTCGTGGCACAGACGGTTGCTCGCATCGAGCCCTTCGTCATGCGTGACAGCGATACGAATTGCAGTGGTGTGAGAGCAATTTGGGCAATGACGATCGCGTCACCGCCTAACCATCCCACGCCGCTGGCGCGACCTACGGCAATACGTACACCGGCGACCACGATCAAGACGACAAAAGGAATGCTGGCGAGCGTGAGCGCCCACG
>JANXTQ010000171.1 GCA_025352305.1 Actinomycetes bacterium | reverse complement strand
GCTACATGGCGGCCGTGGTCAAAGTCGGTGCGTTTGCGGCGCTGCTGCGCGTCGTGGCGTCGAGCCTCGGAAGCGAAATCAACGCGTGGCGACCGATCATTTTTGTGCTCGTTGTTCTCAGCATCTTCGTCGGTGCCGGCGTGGCGTTGCTGCAAAACAACATCAAGCGACTGCTCGCTTACTCGTCGATCAATCAAGCCGGTTTCATGTTGCTCGGACTGTGGTCCGCGAGTGCGCGCGGCGTAGCGGGAACTCTGTATTACGTCATGACGTACAGCCCGGTCGTCATTGCGAGCTTCGCCGTCGTGGCGCTCGTCGGGGGAACGGGCGACGAGGGTCACTCTCTCGAGCGCTACCGCGGACTCGCTCGTCGCCAACCCTGGCTCGGCGGATCGCTCGCGCTGTTGTTGTTAGCGCAGTCTGGTGCGCCGTTTACAACGGGCTTTTTCGCCAAGTACTCGGTCGTCGCCGCCGCTATTGGATCGGGCGGAACGCCCATCGCGATCCTGGCGATGATTGGTGCCGCCATCGCGGCGTTTTTCTACCTACGCCTCGTGATATCTCTGTACTCCGACGATGACAACGAGTGCGCGCTGGTCCCGGTGCCTCTTGGTTCTGGATCTGTCATTGGCTTTGGGGCACTGACCGCCGTGCTGTTTGGTGTCTGGGTCGCACCGCTCGCGTCGCTGGCTCACCACGCGACGCTGCTGTTTTTGCCGTGAGTGCCACGGTGGCGGTCGCCACGTGTTCGGTTGCGGACATTGACTCTGATCAGCCGATCCTCCTGGACGCTCTTGAACGCGCGGGAGTTACAGCGTTCGCTCACGCCTGGGACGATGCGAGCGTGCAGTGGGATCAGTTCGATCTCGTAGTTCTCCGTTCGACCTGGGACTACGCCACGCGTCGAGAGGAGTTTCTCTCCTGGGCGCGCCAGATTCCTCGGCTACATAATCCGTTCGACGTTATTGAGCGCAACTCCGACAAGCACTATTTGGCCGACCTCGATCGCTTAGGAACTCGAGTGATTGCAACGGAGTTCTTCGATGTCGGCGAAGAGCCTCGTTGGCCCGAAGGTCACTTTGTTGTAAAGCCCAGCGTTGGTGCGGGATCCTTTGACGCCGATCGCTACGGGGCGAACGACCATCGCGCGGCACTCGAGCACGTCAAACGTCTCCATGCGCGCGGTCGCGACGTAATGGTTCAGCCCTACGTGCACTCGATCGACCGTGAAGGCGAGACCGCGCTGATATTCATTGATGGACAGTTCGTGCACGCCATGAACAAGGGTCCAATGCTGAATGTGGCCGAATCGGATCGCGACGTCCTGTTTCGCCGCGAGCAGATGCGCGCGATCACGGTGGATAACAACGTGATTGAGTTCGCCGAGGGAGCGCTTCACGCAGTGGGAGGCTCGAACCTGCTTTACGCGCGCGTCGACGTGGTGAACGACAACGGTTGGGCCGTTATGGAGATTGAACTCACGGAACCGTCACTATTTCTCGGCTTTCGACCAGAAGCGGCGGACCAGCTCGCGAGCGCCATCGTTCGTCGAGTCGCTCAATAGTTTCGCGGATCGCGCGTCACGTGACGCCGCGATGAAAATCGCTACCGGGCGCGACAGCCTTTTTTCGCCCTGTGAGTTCGCGTAGGTAGTTGACAGTGCGTCAATATAGAGTTGCTCGGTGCTACCGTCACGCTCACAAGGGCCCGCAGCTCGAATAGTGCGTAGCGTCTAGATCGGGAGACAAAGACATGAGTGAAGCGCTGGTGACATCCGGGATCGGAGTAACCGTTCTCGTGATCGAGATTTTCATGATCGTCATCACGGTGCTCGCGCAGTACAAGATCATTCGTCGAGCCGGTTTTCCGTTGTGGTACTTGGGAATCGGCTACTTCGTCGTGCCGGTCTACATCATTACGACCATGACCCTGAAGCACAGCAAACTGGATGCGGGGCTCAGTTTCTCGACGTTCAGTATGGCCCTGCTCATTGATTTCGCGGCCCTGCTCATTTCGTGGTCCGTTTTCTTGGTCGTCGCGTTTAAACCGTGGCCGGTCGAAAACGACCTACGCGACGCGCTGACGGCGAAGGCCACCCGAGTCGTATCGTCCTCTCGCGTGGCGACCGCCGATGACGCCACCGTGGCCGCCGCGGCAATGGCTACGGCGGGCGGAGAAAAGTGCGCCAACTGCGCCACGGTGAACCCGGTCGGAGCCAAATTTTGTTACAACTGTGGGCGATTCGTCGCCGGAGCCAAGTAAGAACACACGGTCGCGGTCTCGGACGCGTAGGTTCACTACGAAACCTTTGGAGGTCCCGTGAAACCGATTCTTATTGTGGCCGGCGTTTTGGTCCTGCTGATCATCATCTTGTTATTTCGTTCATTTACGACCGTCGATCAGGCCCACGTTGGAGTTGTGACCATGTTTGGCAAGTACCGCCGCGTACTGAACCCGGGACTGAACGTGATTATTCCGTTCGTAGAAAAGGTGCAGTCCAAGATTCCCGTGCAGAACCAGACGTCACAACTGCGCTTCTCGGCGATCACCGGCGACCAGGCGGCGGTGCACTTCACCGCGACCATCATTTTTGCGGTCAATGACCATTCGGCCGAAACCATTCAAAAGGTGGCTTTCAAATTCATCAACTTGGTCTCGTTCACCACCGCGATGACTTCCGCCGTTGAGGCCAGCGTTCGTGAGTTCGTCGCCACAAAGAAGCAGGCCGAAGTGCTCGGACTGCGCACCGAAATTGCGCATCACGCCAAGGACTCGCTGAATGAACAGCTCGCCACCTGGGGCTACGGCCTCGTCGACTTGGCGATCAACGACATTGCCTTTGACGCAGAAGTCATGAGCTCGATGAGTCGAGTCGTTGCGGCCACCAACGCTCAGCGGGCCGCGGAGTTTGAGGGCCAGGCACTGCTCATTACTCGTACGAAGGCCGCCGAAGCCGAAGGTGCATTCATTCGTATTGCGGCAGAGAACGAAGCGACCGCCGCCCGACTACGCGGTGAGGGTCTGGCCGCGTTTCGCCGAGCGTTGGCGCAAGGAATTTCCGAGTCCGCTGAAGTGCTGGAGCACAAGGGAATCAGTCCCGACATCCTGACGTTTACCTTGTGGACCGAAACATTGCACGACGTCGTCAAAGACGGCAAAGGAAACACGATCTTTATCGACGGCAACATTGGAACGATGGAGACGACGCTTCGTCGCCTGCAGGGAATGTTGACTCCACATTCCCTGTCCGCCGAGCCCGGCGCCACCACCGATAACGGAACGCCGTTGAGTGCCTCACAGGCCATGTTGAGTCCCGCCGAAGACACGCGGGGTCAGGACAAGAAGTAGTGGGACTACTTGAGTTCGTCGGCGGCGCGCGCTTGTTCGAGAATTTCGTCGGGAACAACGGTGCCGGGCCGGTTCGCCGGGTCACTGGCTAACAGACGTCCAATCACGGGAATTTCCGTTAGAGACTCGGCGCGCAGGATGGCGGCGACGACCGGGACAAAACTTTCGGCCGCCGGATACACGATGTAGCGCGGCAACCACGAGGGGTCGTACTTGGCGTTAAAACTCCACAATGATTCAATCGGCAAAATTCCCGACAGTCGCTTGAGCGCCCACCGCTCAATCCTCAACAGAGTGCCGTCGCCTTTTTCACCATCGAGCACGGAGCGAAAGGCCGCAAAGTTCAGTGAGAGTCCGTTCGCTCCGCGTTGAGCGAGCTCGTTGATTGTTGAACAGAGCGCGAAGTCAATGAGGCCGTTGGGGTGTTCGTCGGGGTCTCGTCGCATGAGATCGAGGGAGTATCCATTGATTGCCGGCGAGGGAACGAACTGACAGACCGCAGCGGGTTGACCCTTTGGGTCCTTGACAATCGTCAGCAGTAGGCCCTGGTCTTTGGGGTCGAACATTCGCCCGAGCATCATGGAGAATCCGCGCTCGGCCTCGCCGCGGCGAAGTTTCGAGATCAGATTTACAACGCCGGTGACCTCCGCGGGGTCGATCGAACTGGGATCAAAAAACTGAACCGTGTAACCGTTTCTTTCGAGCCGCGTGCACGCTTGGCGAAGTCCCTTCATCTTTCCGCCCTGGAGAGAGAAGCTTTGACACTGAACAACTGCTTCGTCGCCCAAATAGATGTGGTGCAGTCCGGCGCTGTGATAAATCGCTAACCACTCTTCGCCCGCGCCGATGATGCCAATGGTCCAACCATGTTGTTCGCAGAAGGTGCGAAACGCGCTGAACACTTCGCTGCGTTCTCCCCGGGGACCAATCGGGTCCGGTGAGATCAACGCCACGCCTCCAAAAACGGCGTACGCAACGAGAGAGTCACGATGAAAAAAGTGCTGCTTGTCGTCGCGCAGCGCAAAGTAGTCCAGCGTCCCTCGACCGTGGCGGCGCACGATGTCGCGCGCTCGTAGATCGGCAATGCGCTGCTCGGTCGGTGATCGGCGCTGCGACAAACGACGATCGACGACCGGACGAGTAACGAGGTACAGCGACGTCGCAATGAGTGCGACGCCGAGCGAAAGCATCGTGGGATCGACGTAGTCGCTCACTGTTTCGGGCAGAGCAATCGTGGTGATTCCAATCATTCGTTCGAGGCACGCAAACGCCACGGTGGGCCACGCGGCGAGCGAGTGATGGTGCAGGTTCGTGAACTCAATTCCGAGCGTTGCCGCTAACACGCTGACGATCCCTACTAGGGCCAATCGAGGCAGCGCAGATTCGAGGGAACTGCGATCGGTGGCGGCGGTGAAACTCTCTCGTTGGAACAACAAGATCGCGAGCACGATGAGTGCGAGCAGGGAACTGCCGACTTTGCCGCCGCGCACGAGGTGGGTACCAACGGTCACGAGCAACATGACGACCGCCACCAACCACGCGCGACGCTGACCGCGCAACACGCCTCGCGCCATCATGATCATGGCGAAGCCCGCGATTGCCGTCACCGCAACGGCACCCTGTACGACGCCGATCGGCAGTATGGACAGCGCCATGTGCAGGCGCACGTGAAGGCGCGGCGCCGCGGCCACGACCACGTCAGCAACGCCCGTGAGCAGCAGCAACGAACTGGCCCAACGTCGAATGGTGCGTTGACGCAACTGGGCCGACAGTCGGTCGACTCCGAGGGGCCAGGGATCACCGTTGGGCCACGAACTGATGGCCGTGGTGACGCCATCGGGTTCCGGTTGGCGCGGAGTAGCTCCCAGCCAACGTTCCAGTCGCGTCGCGGGCGCCAGCGGGCTTTGGCCGGCCAAGAGTCGCACGCGGACCATCGTCGCGGCTTCAATCTCAATGATGCCCAGGCGCAGGACGGGCGTAAATACGGGTGGCAGGCCAAATCGTGCTCGGCGCTCGATGACCGCTTCGCGCGAGGGCCCCGGCGCGGCACACACGGCGTCACCTAAAAACACGAGACCGGGCCGAGGAGCGCCGCCAATGATTGCACCGGCCCCGCCGCGTTCAGCGATGCGCCGGGCGTACTGCAAGGCGTCCACGCCGTCGACCGTTGTTGCCGCCAGTGGCTCGGCCGACGAGTGCGGAGACGAGCGAGTGGCGCTAGAGAATCGGCGCCGCACGACCCAGCCCGCCACCGCGGCCAAGGCGGCTTCAAAGCTCGCGACGATCAATAGGTCAACAACCACGGTGGTCCAGACGCTGTGTGGACGAGTGGCGTGAATATGAACGTGACGATGAGTAAGGCGATTCGCGACGGCGACGAGGGAACTGGCGAAGTCGATCAGAATCAGCGCCCAGAGGGGAAACCAAATCCATTTAGAGAGGCGCCTGTACAGCAGACGAGACGCCGCGAAACGAGGCAGCGCCGTGGGATCTTCGAGGTGCTGTGCGTCGCGACGTTCACGAACATCAATGACGGCGGTGTCGTTCGTTACCGCTCCGGCGACGACAGAAAGATCGCGCGCGCCGTTGGTCGTAGCGACCTGGAGCATGACGTCGTGGGCGATTTCCACGTGAACGCGTTCGAGCACCTCGCGCGCGCCCTCGTCGCGAGCCAGCACCGCGTCGGCGCTACCCGGAAGCCAGATAATTCGTCGATACGGCTCGCGACCAAATCGCTCAATGGCGAGGCGAAGCGCGTCGAGATGAGCGAGGGTGGCTTCGACGAAGGCATCAGGAGCGCAGCCATGTAGTGGATGAGCGTTGGACGCTGGTGGCAAAAATAGGTTGCCGGCAATTATGACGATCGCGGCGTCGTCAATTTCGTTCAGCAACTCCTCGAACTCGCGCACCGTTCGCGACGTCGGATCAATGCTGGGGCTGAGATCAAGGTCGCTCACGACGTACGCTCGTTGACCGTACGGGAGCGCAACGTTCAGACGATGACTCTCTCCCACGTGTCCTAGTCTCGCAGAGAACGCCGCGTAGGGCACGCGAGCGAACGAAGCGGAACCATGGATTCACACCTGTATCAAGAGAATTGGCGCTGGCGCGAAGGAGCCCTCACGCCTCAGCGCGCCGTGATCTTTGATATCGATGGTGTACTCGCGGACGCAGCGGGCCGTCAGCATTTTTTGGATTGGGGCGACTGGCACAGTTTTTTTGAAGCGTGCGGGGACGATCCGGTCATTGAAGAGATCGAGCGACTCCTCGAACTGCTCGATCCCGCGCTCGCCGTGATTCTCGTTACCGGTCGTCCCCAGCGGGTGCAGCCGCACACCCTCGCGTGGCTCGCTCGCTATCAGATTCGCTGGGACCTGCTCATCATGCGCGAGTGGGGTGACTACTCCGGAGTCGATCAGTTCAAGCGCCAGGTGGTGCACGATTTGGTGCAGTTCGGATTTGACCTACGTCTCGCGCTCGATGACGATCCGAAGAATCACGCCATGTACGTTGGTGAAGGAGTCCCCTGCATCTACATTCACTCCGGTTACTACCTATAGCGCGTCGAGAATCTCCTGGACGCCTCGCGCGGCGGTGCGACCGGAGCCAATCGATGCCGGTATGCCCACTCCGTCGTAAGCCATTCCGGCCAGAGTGACGCCGAGGCGAGCCGCGGCTTTTCGAGCGGCCGTCACGACGTCGCCGTGTCCAACTCGGTACTGAGGAAGTGAGTGCGGCCAACGCACCACCAGTGACTCCAGCGGTTCGGGGAACGTGGAGAAAATGAGAGCAAGTTCACTCACGACGCGACGGGTAAGTTCGTCGTCGCTCAGCGCCATGAATCGTTCGTCGTCGCTTCGTCCGACGTGCGCGCGCAGCAGAACCGTCTCGTCGTTGGCGAGATGGGGCCACTTTCGATCCAAGAAAGTTACGGCCGTCACCATTAACGAATCGCTCTCTTTAAACGGCGTACCGAGCGGAACGAGCACACCCGTTCCGGTGGGCGGAAGTTTCACCTGCGTGCGCTTGACGCACAGCGTCACCATGGCGGCACTGGCGCTGGCAATATCGCCGAGCGCGCCCAGGGCCGGTTCGAGTGCGCCGAGTAACTGAGCCGTAACCGTTGGTGGTGTGCAGACGAGCACCGCATTGGCCGCAGTCGTGGCGTTCGCGGTGTCCACCTCCCAGCGATAGAACCCCGTTTTGCTGCGGCGCAGAGCCGTGACGGGTGTCGATGTCGTAAAGATGACTCCACGGGCGCGCAGCGCCACTTCGAGCTGTTCACACAGTGACCCCACCCCGAAACGCAGGGTGTAAAACACCGGGCCCTCGCTACGCGGACCGCTCGGACCCGGAACGACGGATCCCTGTGCGCGCAGGGCCTTCATCAGCGAACCCCCACCGCGCGCCGCCTGAAGAAGCGCGGGAAAGACGCTGGCGGCACTGAGATCATCAATGCGACCCGCTTGGATCCCACCAATCATGGGCTCTACTAATTGATACGCAATCTCATTGCCCAGTTTTGTGCGAACGATCTCGCCGATCGTGGCGTCGCTGGCGACCTGCATCGAGCGAGGAAAATGTTCGTCACGCCACGCGTGCGCGCGCGCACGTGGCGACAGACCCTTGGTTGCCTTCAGCGACGCGGCCGACGTCGGCACGCCCAACGCGACACCCGCCGGAACGGCGCGCAGTCGCCGACGAATGAAAATCCACGCGCCCGAGGCGCTGATGGCTTCGAGCTGCCCGTCGAGTCCCAACTCACGAACGAGTTGCACGGCTTCCGGTCGACGAGCCAAAAAACCGTCGGCCCCACAGTCAATCTCTCGCCCCGCAAAGGTGGTGCGTTGCACGGCACCGCCGACGCGATCGGCGCCCTCAATAACTTCAACGCGCACCGTGGTGTCGACGGGTCCGTTAGCCGCGCCCGTTAACTCCCAGGCGGCGGCCAACGCACTGACACCGGAACCAACAATGACCACGGACTTTCGAGCACTCATCGTGCGCGCGACACCAGCTCGGCCAAAAAGGACGTGAAACGTTGGTCGTCGTTGAGTGACGCCGTTCGAATAAAACCGAGTCCCAACTCATTGGCGACGCCGACTGCTTCAATGTCGAGGTCGTAGAGCACCTCTAAGTGATCCGACACGAAGCCAATGGGACACGACACCACGTCGCTCACCCCGCTCGCGTGCTTGTCGCGTAGGACCGTCAATATGTCGGGACCCATCCAGGGTTCTTCAGTTCGCCCCGCGCTCTGCCACGCCGTGTCCCAACGATCAACTCCGGCCTGCTGCGCAGCGAGGCGAGCACTGTCGCGTAACTGCTCGGGGTAACTATCACCCTCAGAAATGATTCGTTGCGGCAACGAATGCGCCGAAAAGATCACTTCCATGCTGGAGCGTCGCTCGAGTGGGACCCGCTCGACGGCGTCGAGTACGCGGTCACTCATCAATGTCACGAACTGTTCTTCATCCCACCACGCGCGAATCGGAATGAACGTAACGTCAGCGCCCAAAGCTGCTTCGGCGCGCTCAAAATACTGACGGGTCGACAGAGAACTTTCGTGCGGTGCCAAGACGAGGCCAATCACCGTTTCGACCCCGGACTCCACGAATCCGCGCGCGGCATCTTCGAGCAGGGGCGGCTCGTACTTGGAGCCAAATCGCACGTCGAACTTTCCGGGAAAGTTTCTGTCGAGGTGCGCGGCGATTCCCGCGACCTGCGCCGCGGTGCGCTCGGCCAGCGGAGAGATTCCCCCAATGGCGTCGTAACGTCGAATGAGGTCCGCGAGTTGCTCGGCACTCGGCGCGCGCCCGTGACGAATGCGGGTGTAGTAACTCTCGACGGCCTCGCGCGTCGTCGGCGTGCCGTAGGCCATCACTAAAACGCCGGTACTCACGCCACGCCCGCCTTACCCTCGGCGTGAACGACCTCGACGACTGCGGCGAGCACGTCGGGGTTTGTCTGGGGCAGTACCCCGTGACCGAGATTAAAGATGTGGCCCGCCTCTCGCCCGGCGGCGGCCAACACCGCACGAGTGGCTCGTTGCGCGTCATCAATACTGCCGAGACACGCCGTTGGATCGAGGTTGCCCTGTACGGCGAGCGGACCAACGAGCGCTCGACCCTCGTTGAGACTCAGGTGATAATCAATACCCACGACGTCGCTGCCCGCTGTTGCCATGAGGTCCAACAGGTGCGACGTGCCGACGCCAAACAAAATGGTGGGCACGCCTAAATCTTTTACTCCCGCCAGAACTCGCTGCGTCGCGGGCAGCGCGAAACGTTCGTACTCCTCGCGCGTGAGCGCTCCCGCCCACGAATCAAACAGTTGCAGCGCGCGAGCGCCGTGTTTGACCTGGGCTCGTAGGAAACTGACGGTGATCTCGACCAATCGATCACTGAGCTGATCAAACAACTGTGGCCGAGCGTGCATGAGGGCCTTAATCACGGCGAACTCCCGTGTGGGTGCGCCCTCAACGAGGTAGCTCGCCACGGTAAAGGGGGCGCCGGCAAATCCAATGAGGGGAGTGTCGCTCGAGGACAGTTGTTCGACCACGAGATCAACGGTTTTGGTCACGTGGGAAATGTCGTCACTGGTCAGCGGGCGCAACCGTTCGAGGTCTGATTCGTCGCCAAAAGGCCGATCGATGACCGGTCCGCGCCCGGGAACCACGTCCACTCCAAAGCCAATCGCGTGAAAGGGCACCACAATGTCCGAGAACAAGATCGCCGCGTCGACGCCGTAACGGCGCACGGGCTGCATTGTTACCTCACAGGCGGTGACGGGATCACTAATGGTCTCCAAGATTGACCCGCTACCACGCAGCGCGCGGTATTCGGGCAGGGATCGTCCGGCTTGGCGCATAAACCACACGGGCACGTGCTCGACCGGCTCGGCGCGACACGCTCTGAGAAAAACTGGTTCCGTCAACGAGGCTCCTTGGCCACGAACCATCGTAGGTGTCACAGCCCGCTCTCCTCGCCGGACTTCGAGCGCCTCGTCTAGAATGGTCAATCCCCGATTTGATGGGACCGAGGAAAGGTGTCGATGGCCCACGAGCGTGAAATCGCCGAGGAACAGGCGTTCCTCGATGTCGCTATGGAGGCACTTGAGGCCATGCGCAACGAGGCCCGCTCACTGCGTGACGGCGCGCTGGTGGCCAATATGCGCGGTGCGGGCGACCTCGTTGAACGTGACGTCGTGATGGGAACGGCGCTGCAGCGCATTGAGCAACTCGCCATTGGTGATCAACCACTCTTTTTTGGTCGCATTGACTACAACCCCACCAGCGAAGGTGGGGCCGTGAACTATCACGTCGGGCGACTCGCGGTCTCCGACGACTCATTGAACGCTCTCGTCGTTGATTGGCGCGCCCCGGTCGCCGAGCCGTTTTACCGCGCCACCGGCGTCGAGGCCCTCGGACTCGCACGACGGCGACACGTTTCGATTCGTGAGCGCGCCGTTGTTGGCGTCGAAGATGAGTACTTCGCCGATGAAAACGGCGAACTGGCGCTGCCCGAGGCGGAGCTTCGCGCCGCCACGGCGGAGGGACTGGTCGACGGGGGACTGGCCCTCGGCGGTCCCGGAGCACTGCTCGCGGCACTCGGTCGAGCGCGCACCGGGCGAATGGGTGACATCGTTGCCACGATTCAGGGTGAACAGGACCGAATTATTCGCGCTCCGTTACCGGGGATTCTGTTGGTTCAAGGTGGCCCGGGAACCGGCAAAACCGCCGTCGCACTACACCGCGCGGCCTACCTGCTCTTTACCCATCGCGTGACCCTCGAACGCCAAGGCGTGCTCGTTGTTGGACCGAACCCGCTCTTTCTTAACTACATCGAAAACGTTTTGCCGAGTCTCGGAGAGTCCGGGGTGACGCTGTCGACGTTGTCGGGCCTCGTGACCAACGTGGAAGTTCGCGCCACTGAGGACGAGGACCTCGCTCGCCTGAAGGGCGACGACCGCATGGCCGAGTTCCTGGCGCGAGCCGTACGCACCCGCCAGCGCGCGCTGCGCGACGACGTGCGCATCCCCATTGGCCGAGCGAACATCATCCTGCGCGCGAGTTATATGGCCGACGCCGTCAGTCGCGCCAAGCGCCGACCGGGAAATCACAACCAACGCCGCTCCGCGCTCGGACGAGAACTGGCCAATCGGCTCGCTCAGGAGTATCACTCTCGATTCGTGCGCGACGGGGTTGAGGTGTCGAGCGCCATGAGCGACCTCGCCGAACAGATTCGTGCGACGAGCGAATTTAAAGAAGCACTACGTCGTATGTGGCCACGCCTGTCGGGTCAAGAACTGTTGCACGATCTGTACGGAGCTCCGCCACTCATTCGCGCGGCCGCCAAGGACCTTCTCAGTGACGCCGAGATGAGTTTGCTGGTGCGTGAGCGTTCGCACTCAATGGGCGAGATTCCCTGGACCGACGCCGACGCGGCCCTTATTGACGAGGCGCGCATCCTGCTCGGACCGCGCCGTCGACCACGTTCCATCACGCGATCCGCCGACCACGAAATGCTCGGCGGAATAGATCTGGATTCGTACTCCGGCGATGTACGTCGAGCTGCCGTTCGTGAAGCCGCTCGCAACGCTCAAGCGGCGTCCGATGAACTAGATGAAGCCGAGTTCGTTACCTACGGCCACATTGTCGTCGACGAGGCGCAAGACCTCTCACCTATGCAGTTGCGCGTTTTGCGACGACGGGACCTCACGGGTTCAATGACCATTGTGGGCGACATGGGCCAAGCCACCACGGCCGCCTCAGCGGCCTCGTGGGATGCAACCCTCGCGGTTCTCACTCCCCGGCGCACCCCGCTGCAAGTAACCCTCTCGGTTAGTTACCGCACCCCGGAAGAGGTTCTGGAGTTTGCCGGGCCGACGCTGAAGGCCGCCTCACCCGAATTGGAACCACCGCGTCCCGTTCGTCGCGCCGGCACCTCGCCCACGATTGAGCAACTGTCGCCGGAGCGATTCGCTGAGCAACTCGCTCAAATAACTCGTCGCGAGGTGGAGGCGCTCAGTCCGGGGCGCGTGGCGCTCATTGTGAGTGGCTCGCGCGTCAGCGAGATTGTGCAGCTCTTGCAAAGCCACGATATTGATGCCATTGATCCTCGAGTCTCCAACTCTCGAGGACTCAGCGCGGACCTCGTGGTGTTGGCTGCGGAGGGCTCTAACGGCCTGGAGTTTGACGGAGTCATTGTCATTGAACCCGCCCAGATCGCCGCTCGAGCCAGCCGTGACGGCTCAGCGACGCTGCGAGGGCTGAGAACTCTCTACGTGGCGATGACGCGGCCGACCCGCCGACTCGCCATTGTGCACACCGTGGCACTTCCGCCTACGTTGATGTGAGTTGCTCATGGGTTCAAATGTGGCGCAAGGGCTCGGATTTCTATTAGAACATAAGGCGTGAGTCAGGCAATCCCCCTTAGCGGCCTGGCGAAGACGGACAAGATCGTTCACGATCGTCCGCCGATGTTGGCGATCGGCGTGATGATTTGGCTCGGTTCCGAGTTGATGTTTTTCTCGGGTCTTTTCGCCGCCCTCTTTACCATTCGCGCACACGCCACCCACTGGCCAGTGCTGGCGCCCGGCGCCAAATTGGACGTACTGCAGGCGGGAATTTTCACCATCATCCTCGTTGCGTCGTCGTTCACGATGCAGTGGGCCGTGTGGCTCGCTGAGCACCGTCGCCGCGCCGAAGCGCGTACGTGGATCTGGATCACGATCATCATGGGTGCGCTGTTTGTGGCCAACCAGATGTTCGAATGGGTCACGACCGACACGCGTTGGTACACCAATGCGTACGGCTCAATCTTCTTCATCTCGACCGGACTTCACGGACTGCACGTGTTTATTGGTCTGGTGGCCATGGGCTTCTTGCTCTACCGCTTAAAGGGTGCCTCGGGCGATGACCCGGGCGAACTGTCCGCCGTTCAAGGAGTGAGTTACTACTGGCACTTCGTCGACGTGATCTGGGTGGGTTTGTACTCGGCCCTGTTCCTGCTGAAATAGGTATTTGTGCAGCCCCTACTCCTCAAGCCCCGCTACGCCCTCAGCGTTCTCGCGCTGATGCTGACCTCGACGTTCACTTTCTTCATTGGATCCGCGCACGCCGTCAACACCACTCAGACGCCGTATCAGACGGACCGCAAAGACGCCGGTACCTCGAACTCGTCGAGCGTCACCATCGGCGCTAACGGTCAAGTAGTCACCTACGGCAACGGAGCAATTACCTATACCGCTCCGGACGGTACGAAGTTCAAAATGACCCAAACGCAGTTTGTTGAGCTGGGCAATTCGCTGTTTCAACAAGAGTGCGCGAGCTGTCACGGCGTCACGGCTAACGGTGTGCCCCAAAATAAGACACCGGGCAACTTTCCGAATCTGCGCCATGAGGCAGCCGCGGCGGTGGACTTTTGGATTGAGTCAGGGCGCATGCCCGCAGCAAATCCACGAGACGTGCAGGCCCAGCGCCGCCCTCCCAAGCTGAGCCACAAAGAAGCACTCGCCATCGCGGCGTGGATAGCAACTCTGTCCAAAACAACTGCGTGGCCGCTGATTCCCAGCACCCACTTAAAGGGTGGCTCGCTCGCGGACGGCTCAGCACTCTTTGCGCTGAACTGCGCGGCCTGTCACACCATCACGGGTGACGGCGACGCATTGGCCTTTGATACCTACGCTCCCTCACTGCGCAACGTTCCCGTCGTACAGATCACCGAAGCAATTCGCACCGGCCCGGGCAACATGCCGCGCTTCGCCGGGAATCTCTCTGACGCTCAGGTTCGTGACATCGTGAAGTACGTGTCGTTGTACATTCAGCACCCGAGGAATCCCGGTGGTCTCGGCCTCGGTGGTCTCGGCCCGGTGGCTGAAGGATTTATTGGTCTGGCGCTCGGCGTCGGACTGCTCGCCTTGGCGGGCTTTTGGGTAGGAGAGCGCCAGTGAGCGACCAGGAACACCGTTTGCCCGTCCAGTTGTCCAGTGCGAAGTTTGACGACCCGCACATGCAGCCGAGCGCTAAGAATCCTGAGGCGGTCGAGCGACGCATTGCGGTTCTGTTCATTTTGGGTTTCCTGTCCACCGCCGGATTTGGCGCGGTGTACTGGGTTGCGGGTCCGTCGTGGGCTCTCGGAGCCACTCTCGGTGGCGGCATGTTGTTGATGGGCCTCGGCCTCGTGGCGTGGGGTAAGTACCTGATGCCGCGGGGACCGTTCGTTGAAGAGCGTCACGATCACCGAAGCAGCGACGCCGATCGTGACGGTTTGGCCGCAACAATTACTCAGCGCGGCGGAAACATCATTGAACGGCGCAGCATGCTCGGAAAACTCCTTGGCGCGGGAATGGGTACGTTCACGATTGTTGCGGCGTTTCCACTTCTGCGCAGTCTCGGACCAAACCCCGACCTTAAAACGACGAGTTGGAAAAAGGGCGTGTTCCTCGTCGGCAGCGACGGACGGCGCATCAGCGTCAACGAAATACCCATTGGTTCATACATGACGGCCTACCCCGAAGGGCGCCAAGCCGACGATCAGTCCCAGGCGACCGATCAGTTGATCGTTATTCGAGTGTCGGACAAGCCCTTCACCACTATGAAGGGCCGCGAGAGCTGGACCCCCGCGGGATACGTTGCCTACTCCAAGCTCTGCACGCACTTGGCCTGTCCAGTGGGTCTATACGAAAAAGAGTTAGAGCTGTTGGTCTGTCCCTGTCACCAGTCCATGTTCAACGTGCGTAACGGCGCCGTTCCTCAGTTCGGGCCCGCACCACGCCCGCTACCGCAGTTGCCGATCTATCTGGACTCTCAGGGCTACTTACGCGCGCGCGGCAAGTTTGATGAAGCGGTAGGCGCGGGATTCTGGGAGCGCCGCTAATGAGCGACACGATGGTTAAAACCAAGCGCACCAAGAAGCAACAGGCCGGACCGTACGGCAAGTTGGGTCACACGATCAATGAGTTGGACGACCGCCTCGGAATTGCCAAGGCCGGCCGGACATTCTTTGACAAAGTCTTTCCCGACCACTGGTCCTTCATGCTCGGTGAAATTGCGCTGTATTCATTTATCGTGCTGCTCGCCACGGGCGTGTTTCTCTCGCTGTACTACGTGCCGAGCTCCACTCTCGTTACCTATCACGGTACCTACTTGCCGCTGCTCGGACGAAAGTTCTCCGAGGCGTACGAAAGTTCCGTGAACCTCAGTTTCGGGGTCCGTGGCGGCCTACTGATGCGCCAAATGCACCACTGGGCGTGCGACATCTTTGTTGGCTCCATTGTCATTCACATGGCGCGCGTGTTTTTCACGGGGGCCTTTAGAAAGCCGCGCGAACTGAACTGGACGATTGGTCTGACGTTGTTGATCCTCGCGATTATCAACGGATTCCTCGGCTACTCACTGCCGGACGACTTGGTATCCGGCACGGGAATTCGCATCGCGTACTCGATTATTTTGTCGATTCCCTTGGTTGGCTCCTACGTCGCGTCGTGGCTCTTTGGCGGGAATTTTCCGGGCCACATCATTTTGGAGCGCTTCTACATCTTGCACATGTTCGTCGTGCCACTCATCATTCTCGGACTCGTGGGCGCTCACATGTTCTTACTGGTTCGCCAAAAGCACACGCAGTTTCCTGGGCCCGGTCGCACGGAAAACAACGTGGTCGGCGCACCGATGTTCCCGATCTTCATGGCTAAGACCACGGGATATCTCTTCGTCATCACGGGAGTGACCGCTCTGCTCGGCGCCTTCGCCCAGATCAACCCGATTTGGCAGTTCGGTCCCTACGACAACACCAGCGTCATCTCCTACGCCGTTCAACCGGACTGGTACATGGGCTTTTTGGACGGCGCGCTGCGAATTTGGCCGTCGTGGTCCTTTCACAGTTTCGGATACACCTTGCCGTTGGAAGTGTTTATTCCTTCAGTTATTTTGCCCGGAATTATTTTCAATATCTGTTTCGCGTGGCCGGCGCTGGAGCGAAAGTTCACCAAAGACAACGAGATGCACAATCTGCTCGATCGACCACGAGATCGACCGGTGCGTACGGCCGTTGGTTCCGCGATGCTCTCGTTTGTCTTCATGCTCTTTATTGCCAGTTCGACCGACGTGTTGGCCAAGTACTTCAGCATCTCACTCAACACGGTGTTGTTGTTCATGCGCTACGCCGTACCGCTGTCGCCGGTCGTTGGCTACGTCGTTGCGTACTACATCTGCAAGGAACTCCAAGGCGTAGAGCACGCCGGCAAGCGCAAGGTGCCTAATGTCGTGACTCGAAGCGCCACGGGAGAGTACATAGCGACCCCGGCACCGAGGCGCGTTGACGACGTGCATCACGAACTGGCCCCGCTGCAAGTTCCGACGTACGTATCGAGCGAAGAACCGCCGCCTTCGACGTCGGGCGTTCGACAAGTCGATCGCTGAGTAGTTAATGCGCATTGGTGCGCGTTCGAAAGTGTTACTGAGCGCGTTGAGCGTTGTTGCGAGTATTGGGTTACTCGTGAGCGGTCCCTTTTCGGCGTTCGCGTCCAGTTCGTCGTGGAACGTCGTCAGTCGCTCGGACCGAGGTGTTGTCATTGATCGAGCGAATGTCGTCGTGGGCAACGGACAGTTCACGGTGGCTCGATTCCACAAAGGGGCCACCGCGTTTCACTGGCACGCGGGATATCTCGATCCGCCCAACGCTAAGACCGCGTTGGGCGGCGACACCACCTCGCACGTGTCGTGGTCCTCGGAGGGCACTGTCGGCGTTGTGGGGGTGTTTAACGGTGGATTCAAGGTAAGGGCTGGTGCCGGTGGGGTCATGGCGGACAACGTGACGCTGGTCCCGATGATCCGAGGTATGGGAACCATCGCGATTGACGCTCACGGAACTTTGATCATCGGCCGTTGGGGTCGCGATATTCCGCGGCGCCACTTTGGCGCGGTGTCGTATCGACAGAACCTGCCGTTGTTGATCGATCGAAGCGTGATTGCCTCGAGCGCGTTGATGGGAAACCTCTCCGCCTGGGGTTCGTGGTTCGGACCAAGTCCCGACGTCCCTCGTACGGCGCTTGGCGTGGATGCGGCGGGGAATGTTCTGTACGTGGGAACCATGAGTTTGGTGAGTCCCCTGCAGCTCGCGCGAGCACTACGGGCCGCCGGCGCCGTGGAGGCGGTGGAACTTGACATCAATCCGTACTGGCCGATTATGGGGCTCGCTCAGCGACCTCTGCACCACATCAGCCAACGATTCACGTACTCATTGGCGGCGTCAAAGCACCGTCCCGAAGTACTCTCGACGTCGTGGCTACGAGACTTCTTTGTCGTAATGGCCGAGCCGAACTCAGTTCACTGTTCCATCGTGACTAATGGGCCGGGCACGCCCGGCAAGAAGTCCGCTCACTACGTTCGCTTCGCGGGTACACACTGTCCCAGCACGACGGAGAGCAAATGAGTGGATCGATCACCATCGTGCTACTCGGCACGGGATCGCCGTTGCCGGATCCGCACCGAGCGGGTCCGTCGACCCTGGTTCAAGGCGCGGGAGTGAATCTGCTGGTTGACGCCGGTCGAGGCGTGGTGATGCGTCTGAGCGCTGCCGGAGTGCTCCCCGTCATGTTGAACGCTGTCTTGCTCACGCACCTGCATAGTGACCACATCTGCGATCTCAACGACGTCATCACGACTCACTGGGTGATGACGAGCTCGCCCACACCCCTCGCCATCTACGGACCGCCCGGCACTCGCCAGGTCGTCGACAAACTGCTCGAGATGTTGGAACCCGACGTTGGATATCGCTTGGCGCACCACAACGACCTCACTTATGAGCCCGCACCGGTTGTTAACGAAGTAATTCCCGGCGACGTATTCGCGGTCGGTGGTTTTCAGGTTCGGGTGGGCGAAACAGATCATCGACCGGTTGCGCCCACCGTTGCCTACCGCGTTGAAATAGACGCCACGTCGGTCGTTCTGGCCGGTGACGGAGTGCCCTGTGCGACGCTCGACGAGTTACTGGTGGGTGCCACCGCCTACGTACAAACGGCCATTCGAGAGGACCTCGTAAAACTGGTGCCGAGTGCTCGATTCAATGACATCTTGGACTATCACTCATCGGTCGCTCAGGCCGCCGATAGCGCTCAGCGTGCCCAAGTCGCCACGTTGATTTTGACCCACTACGTTCCTGCACCCGCGCTGGGTCAGTACGACGAATGGCGAGGGCTCGCCACAGCCTTCACCGGTCAACTCATTCTCGGCGATGACTTAACGTCGGTAACGATTGAATCCGCATAAAAATCGAACTACTTCTTACTCGTCAGTGACGCGCACAACGCAGTCGAAACCTTGGTTCGAGTACGACAGTGCCGAAGGCATGTTGACAAAAATCTGATTTTAGAAAAGCAACGATTGACATCGTTGACAGTGGAATCTGATCGATCCGTCGCCCCGCGCAGCGAGTTGCCGGTCAACTGAGTTGCCCGTAGCTCGCCTCGCACAACGACTGAGCCAGGCGCGCTCAGCTTCGTTGTCGTTTCGCGTCTCGGATGCACAGACCTGTCAGCACAATCGAACAGACGAGGCTGAGAAACATGCCCTGCGAAGGAGTCGCCAGAACGACAGTCTGAGATGTTGTACGACGAAACGCACTATCCGCTCCAATAATGGACACGAAGTATCCAACGATGGTGCTGAGCAAGACAAGCACCGCCAACGGCGCAGAAAACATTCCTTTGATGGGTTCATGTCGTCGGAAACTTAATGCGGCGAGAATAAAAATTCCCCCATATCCAACAGCTAGTGGATAGGTCATTTGAGCAGCGCCGTAACCGTGGTCGTAACTAAACGTTTGTCCAGTATCGGCACCAGAGATTCCCCACCACCGGATGAAAGTTGCAAGGATCCCGAGCAAACTCGCAACAGCCACCGTCGCGCAGACGCGCGTGCTGAAAGTTTCGGAAATGACCGCTTTTCGTTCTATGAAAGTCATGATTCTTTCTATACGGCGTACGCGACTTCAATGGAGCCTTCCACACAACCGGCGACTCAGAGTGAATGAGAAATATTTCCCTCGTCGACGTCCAGTACTCGTTTCATATCATCAGCGAGAGCATCGTTTTGATAGGGACCCGATTTACGTAGTTCGCGAAGTATTTGTTGTTGTGTGAGATGGCTCTTGTCTTGGCTCAATTTTACTTTGCACACGAAGTGCGTAATAGGGATTCGGATCCCAACGGTGCCACGGGCAATCGGCCGTCCCCATTCGAGATTGAGCATCATTGGTTTCTCAACGAACTGCTCGAAGCGAGCAACTATTTTGGCCAAGACCGACAGAGTTTCGTCTTCCGACAGGATCTCGGGAACGCCGTAGCAGTGCGCGACAGTGAAGTTCCACGTCGGTGCACGAACTTCACCGGGCTCGTACCAACTCGGTGAGATGTAACCGTTGGGACCTTCGACAATCACCATGATTTCTCGGTCGCCAAAACCGTGCACCTTGTCGTCCGGGCGCCCCACGTGCGTAAGCACGGCTAGATCATCACTGAGATCGTCCAGCAAGATCGGGTAGTGCGACGCGACGAGGGAACCGTTGTTAGAGCTCACCAGAGTGGCCCAGGGGTTCTGTCGAATGAGTTGGCGTACAACGTCGACGTCCGTCGATTCGTGCAGGGGGTTATCGCGCATTGAGGAGAGTTTTCCATAGCGGCCCGACACGGGCCGCAACGTCCAGTCGCTGAGCGAACCCCAACGCAAATCAGGTGCTGCTTAGTGCACGCCACCTCGACGGCTCTCGGCGGTCGCGCCCAGTAGCGCCCAAAGGATGAGGCCCACGCCGGGTATGGCGAGCCATACGCCAAAGACCATGGAGAGCACGCTTAAGAACGCCCCCATTCCGAGCAGGAATGGAAAAATTGACGAACCGGGAAAAGTTGCAATGACGCCGGCGCCCTCTTCGAGGGTCGCATCACTGCGGTCCTCGGGACGAGGGGTCATGCGACGACTCCAGTAGTAGTAGTACGTGCCAGGCAAGAAGCCGAGGAGCGTTCCACCGAGCATCATGATGGATCCGGCGTCTTCGTGCCCCCAGAACCAGTACACGACGCACATGGCACCGAAAAAGGCACCGAGAAGCAACAAGATGCGCGCTTCAACTCTCATCAGTGACCCGCCCCATCTTCGTTGTGGCCGTGAACCAGAGCTTTGCTGTCGGGGTGATTGGCGTCCCACGTTGGTCGCTCGGAGCGAATCTGGGGCAGGCGATAGAAGTTGTGGTGCGGCGGAGGTGACGTGGTGTACCACTCGAGAGTGTGAGCGTCCCAGGGGTTATCTCCGGCGGGATACTTCTTCCACGACACCCACAAGTTGACCACGAAGAGCAACGTCGAAAAGCCGATCATGAAGCCGCCGACTGAGGACCAAATGTTAAGCGTCTGCCAGCCCGGATCCAAGATGTACTGCGCAATGCGCCGAGGCATGCCTTGTAGTCCGAGAACGTACTGAGGAAACGTCAGCAGTTGGGTGCCAATAAAGAGGAGCCAAAACTGGAATTTGCCAATTCGCTCATTGAGTAAATAGCCCGTCATCTTGGGTGCCCAGTAGTACAGACCGGCCATTCCACCGAGGACCAAGGCCATCACAACGGAGTGAAAGTGCGCTACGACGAAGTACGTGTCGTGAGCAAAAAAGTCCAGCGGGGGACTGGCTAGGTAAATGCCCGTGAGTCCGCCGATGAGAAAGGTCACCACAAACCCAATAGACATCAACATGGCCGTCGAGAACCAAATTTGCCCTCGCCACATGGTGCCGATCCAGTTGAAGATCTTGATACCTGTTGGCACCGCAATCAACAGCGACATGATGGAAAAGAACGGCAACAACACCACGCCGGTCGTGAACATGTGGTGCGCCCACACGCCGAGACTGAGTGCAGCGATCGTCAAAGTTGCAAAGACCATGCCCTTGTAACCAAAGACCGGTTTCTTTGAAAAAACCGGAATGATCTCGGTGACCATTCCAAAGAATGGCAAGGCCAGGATGTACACCTCGGGGTGACCCCAGAACCAGAAAATATGTTGCCAGAGCACGGGCACCCCGCCGAGATGTTGCGTGTAAATATGGGTTTGAAAGTGCCGATCGCAGAACAACATGATGAGTCCCGCAGTGAGCACCGGAAACGCCAACAGGATCAAGATGCCCGTCACCAATAGGTTCCAGGTAAAGATCGGCATACGAAATAGGGTCATTCCCGGCGCGCGCAAGTAGAAAATCGTGGCCGTGAGGTTAACGCCGGTAAAGATCGCGGAGAATCCGGTCAACAACAGGGCGCCGATCCATAGGTCCGCGCCGGCTCCGGGCGAGTTAATGATGTCCGACAGGGGCGCGTAAGCCACCCAGCCGAAGTTGGCCGCGCCGCCCGCAGTGAAAAAGCCGAGGAGCATCGTTATTGATCCGGTTAGATACAGCCAGTACGACAGTGCGTTCAGACGGGGAAATGCCATGTCCGGTGCGCCGATTTGAATCGGCACAATGAAGTTCGCGAGAGCTCCGAAGGCGAAAGGTCCGGCAAAGAGATAGATCATGACTGAGCCGTGCATCGTGAACAGTTCGTTGTACTGCGAGAAATTGACGAGATGGTTATTCGGAGCCACCAACTGCGCTCTGATAACCATGGCGAACGCACCCCCAATGACGAGCATGGCGACCGACGTAATCGTGTAACTCATGCCAATGACTTTGTGGTCCGTCGAGGTCAACCAGTTAAGAATTCCCGTCGCACCGTGGTGCTCGTGGTGCGCACCGTCGTGCGGCGACGCGGAATTGTGGTCCGCGTCGGAGTGACCGTGGCTGTCAGCGCTGAGCGACGAGGGTTCTAGAAGATCCGTCATTATTTCTGTCCTGTGGTGGTGGCCGGAATTACGGGAATGCCGGGCGAAAGTATCTGCTTAGTGGCCAGCGCACCGGCTTCTGCGCGAGCTGCACCCTTCTTGGTGTTGAACTGCGCTACCCACGCGGCAAAGTCACTCTTCGAGACGACTTTGACCCGAAAATACATCAACGTGTGATACAGACCGCACAACTGTGAGCACTGGCCGAAGTAGGTGCCTGTTTTGACCGCGGTGAAGTTGAAGGTGTTAGTAATCCCCGGCAGCGCATAGCGAGAAAAGTCAAACTCACGGATGTAAAAACCGTGCACCACGTCGCTCGAGGTCAAAGTGAAATGCACGTTGGTGTCAACGGGGATCTGAAACATTGGCGCCTGGGTCGTTTGGCCGTAAACCAGGGCGTTGGACTGCGGATATTGAAACTTCCAGCCCCACTTGAAAGCGTTGACATTGACGGTCAACGATGACTTCGGTTCAGCGGTCACCTTGTTTTCAACGACCACCGTCGCTGCAAACAGGACGAAAACAATCACAATCGGAATAACCGTGTACAGCAGTTCCAAGGGAATGTGGTACTGGACCTGCTTCGGAATCGAGTCGCCCTTGCGCCGATAGCGAATGACGGCGTAGAGAATCAAGAGCAGTACGAAACCACCAATAATGAAGGCGGCGAGGCTGAACCACTGCCAGAGGTGGTACGTCGACTGCGACTGAGTCGTCACACCTTTGAAACCGTAAAACGTTGGTAGCGAGCATCCCGACAGAACGAGGGCCGCAAGAGGCAATGCGAAAAGACCGCGAACACGTCGAGAAAGACGGGCGCGGTTCGCGTTGCCCTGGGGGGGCTGGGGCGTCGAATCCACAGACGAACCTTAGTCAGTTTTCTCGTCGACTACGAACACGAGAGGGCCGGAGCACTGCAATTTGTAGCGACGACGAGCCGCGCCAGCGAGGTAAGTGAAGTCGATATAGATTGCGGAAAATACGCGCGCTCGATCGGTGCCGAACGCCACCAGAAGGGGTCAAACGCGACAACGCACCGAGCCAAAGTGGCTCGGTGCGTCAGTACAGCGAAGATTACGAAACGTCAGGAGACTTGGTCTCTTGCGCCTTGGCGGTAACGGCGGGGTCAATAGCGGCGTCCTTGTTCTTTAGACCCTTTTCGAACTCCGTTTTGGCCGAACCGAGGTTGCGGGCCAACTTAGGGATCGCGGCGCCACCGAACAACAAAACGGCGACAATGACGATGAGGATAATGAAATCGGGGCCAGCAAGATTCGCAAAGATCATGACCTTCTCCTTA
>JANXTQ010000162.1 GCA_025352305.1 Actinomycetes bacterium | reverse complement strand
CCACCTCGAGTGGCACCACCACGACTACCACCGCGCCGAGTACGGGGGTGACCCAGAAGCAGGCCGATCGACTGGCCGTCGCGGCCGGATGCCCGAAGAGTCCCACCGCCAGTGCGAATACGTTGCAGTTCCCACAACCCGCGATGACAATTTCTAAGAGCTCGACTTACTACGCCCACGTGGTGACGACTGCTGGCACCTTCGTGATCAAGCTCGAACCGAAACTGGCGCCCGTGACGGTCAACAACTTCGTCTTTCTCGCCTCACATCACTTCTACGACTGCGTCACGTTTCACCGTGTGATCCAGGGTTTCGTCGTCCAGGGCGGCGACCCCACGGGAACCGGCACCGGTGGACCCGGGTACAGCATTAAAGACGAACTACCCAAGAAGGGCAGCCCCACGTATCCGTTGTACTCCGTGGCGATGGCCAACAACGGGAACGTGAACACCGGCGGATCGCAGTTCTTCATTATTTCGGGACTTCAAGGTGAACAACTCCCGAATCTCTACTCACTGTTTGGCCAAGTCGTCTCCGGTGTGTCCGCCGTCAAGATCATGGACCTCGCCGCCGGCCCTCCTGGTTCAGGAGTACCACCCACAGTCATTCACCGTATGTTGCACGTCACTATCTCTTCGAAAGCGTAGGAAAAAATGTCTGAAATTCCGAACCCCGACGGATCAAGCGAAAAGCGTCAGAAGTTCGCCGCCGAGCCACCGATGATTATCGATGCCTCTAAGAACTACTCCGCGACGATGGTTACGTCCAAAGGAACACTCGAGATCCATTTGGATCCCATCGCGGCTCCTAAGACCGTGAATAACTTCGTCTTTCTCGCGCGCTGGCACTACTACGACGGCGTGATTTTTCACCGTGTTATTCCGGGCTTCGTGCTACAAGGTGGCGACCCTCAGGGAACCGGAATGGGCGGACCGGGTTACAAGTTCGCCGACGAACTGCCTAAGCCCGGACGTTACGAACTCGGTTCACTCGCTATGGCCAACGCGGGACCCAACACCAACGGCTCGCAGTTCTTTGTGATCTCGGGACCCGACGGTCAGGCTCTACCTCCGCTGTACGCACTGTTCGGAAAAGTTGTCAAGGGCCTCGACGTCGTCGCGACGATCAACGCCCTGGGCTCGGGCTCAGGCAAGCCGAGCGAGCGAATCGTCATTGAGTCGGTCACGATCACGGAGAGCTAAAACGCTCCAGCGTCGCTGGCTCGATTCCCCGAGTCACGGTGACCGCTTCATCACTCCATTGTTGCCAGGTGCCCTCACGCTGGACCACGACTCCGTTGTCGCCCAGCACCACGAGTGCGGCGCGTTCGCCGAGCAGGTGGCGCGTTCGCGTGAGTTGTTCTGGTGCGCTCTCGCGCGCGAAGACGGCTCCGTTCACGTAACCGAGACCGCTGGTCGGTGCGCCGCCGCGTGGGTCAATCATTTCTTCACCAATCACGGTCGCGCACTCACCAACGGCCACGATGCGCGCCGTAGCGAGTGCGTCACCCACTGCACTGTTTCGCCACGTGCTGCGAGCGTGAAGTGCTGAACCGTCGAGCAAGACCACCCACGACGCGGCCCGGATACGTGTCGCGAAGTGAGCTTCGTTGGCCGACTCGCGGTCACTCACCATGAGCGCCTCAACGTGCGCGCCCGACTCCTCTAGAGCGTTCGCCGCAGCGAGTGCGGCTTCGGCCATACCGCTAAAGACCGCGGCAGTGGGCAGTAACACTACGTCGCAACTCGGGTCAATTTTCAGTTCTCGACAGAGCGACCGATCCCTGAATAGTGCGAGTGATCCCGCGACGACGACATCAATACTCACCGGTGGAGTCTCTCACCCGAGCACCTGATTACTGGCCAGTAAGGTTGCGGCCATGACGTTTAAAACAGTTGGAATTCTGGGTTCGGGCATCATGGGAAGTGGCATCGCTGAGGTGGCCGCGACGGCCGGAGCCACGGTCATTGTGCGTAGTCGCTCTCAAGCAACCGCCGACGGAATGATCGTCGGACTCGAGAAATCACTGGCCAAATCCGTTGAGCGCTCGAAAAAGACGCAGGAAGAAGCCGACGCCATTCGCTCGCGAGTCAGTGCCACGACGGCCATCTCGGACCTCGCTCACTGTGAACTGGTCATTGAATCAGTGGTCGAAGATCTCGAAATCAAGAAGGAACTGTTCGCCGAGCTCGACCGCGTGGTCAACCACGAAGCGATCTTGGCAACCAATACGTCAACGCTCGCGGTTATTGAAATGGCCATGCACACCTCGCGTCCCGAGAGAGTGTGCGGTGTGCACTTCTTTAATCCGGCAACCGCCATGAGCCTCGTGGAAATCGTTCGTCCCATCACCGCCAGTGACGAGACCATCGCTCGCGTTACTGAGTTCGCCCTCGCTTGCGGCAAAGAGCCCGTGGAAGTAAAGGACCAAGCCGGCTTCATTGTGAATGCGTTGCTGTTTCCCTACCTCAACAACGCCATTCGACTGCTCGATCAAAATGTGGCCACGATGGAAGGCATCGACATCGCCATGAAGGGTGGCTGCGGATTCCCGATGGGGCCCTTCGCGCTGCTGGACTTAGTTGGTCTCGATACGTCACTGTCAATTCTTGACGCGCTGTACGCCGAGTTTGCTGATCCGCACTTCGCGGCGGTGCCCACGCTCAAGCGCATGGTCGCGGCCGGAAAACTCGGTCGTAAGTCCGGCAGCGGGTTCTACGACTACCGTCGCTAGAAAGAGGAGGCTCAATGACTGAGCGCACTAAAGCCTGGGTCATGCGGACCTACTCGGGTCACTCCTCGGCAGAGAAGTCCAACGAGTTGTATCGAACGAACTTGGCCAAGGGTCAAACGGGCCTGTCGATTGCCTTTGATCTACCCACGCAGACTGGATACGACCCCGACAGCCCCCAGGCCGCCGGCGAAGTAGGAAAAGTCGGTGTGCCGGTCGCGCACCTGGGTCACATGCGCCAACTGCTCGCCGACATTCCCGTCGGCGAGATGAATACCTCGATGACGATTAACGCCACGGCGGCGTGGCTGTGGGCGCTCTATCTCGCCTACGCCGACGAACAAGGTGTCTCCAGTCACGTGCTGCAAGGCACGACGCAGAACGACATTGTCAAGGAGTATCTCAGTCGCGGCACTTACATATTTGCGCCCGAGCCGTCGAAGCGACTCATTGTCGACATGATTTCTTACGGAATTAACCACGTCGAAAAGTGGAATCCCGTCAACGTGTGCAGCTATCACCTCCAAGAAGCGGGCGCGACTCCGGTTCAAGAGATTGCGTACGCCCTCGCGACGGCCATCGACATCCTCGACGCGGTGCGCGACTCGGGAAAGATCGAGCCGAGCCAACTGAGCCAGGTCGTCGGGCGAATCTCCTTTTTCGTTAACGCCGGCATCCGATTTGTTGAAGAGATCGCCAAGATGCGCGCCTTCACTGCGATGTGGGATCGGATATGTCGCGAGCGCTACGGCGTGGACGACCCCGCGCTGCGCCGTTTTCGCTACGGCGTGCAGGTCAACTCGCTCGGACTGACCGAGCAACAGCCGGAAAATAACGTGCAGCGAATTGTGCTCGAGATGCTCGGCGTGACCATGTCCGCCGATGCGCGAGCGCGCGCCGTCCAGCTGCCGGCGTGGAACGAGGCTCTCGGACTTCCTCGACCGTGGGACCAACAGTGGAGTCTTCGACTGCAGCAGGTGCTCGCCTACGAGAGCGACCTACTCGAGTACCCCGATCTCTTCGCCGGTAGTCACGTCATGGAAGCCAAGACTCATCAGCTCATTGAAGACGCTCAGGTGGAACTCGATGATGTCTTACGTCTCGGGGGCGCCTTTAACGCCATTGAAGAGTTGAAGAGTCGTCTGGTGGCCAGTCAGGCTGAGCGCGTCGCACGCATTGAATCCGGTGAACAAACGGTCGTGGGTGTCAACCGTTTTACCGAGACTGCCGAGTCACCCTTGACCAACGGAGACTCCCTCGACGCCATCATGACGGTCGATCCGGCCGTCGAGGCCGAGATGATCGCCGACGTCACGGCGTGGCGAGCATTGCGCGACGAGTCGGTTGTAGCGCAAGCACGCAGTGAGCTCGAACGAGTTGCTCGCAGCTCGAACGCTCAGGACAACATCATGATTCCGAGCATTGCGCTCGCGCGCGCCGGGGGGACGACCGGAGAGTGGGCCGAGACGTTACGAAGCGTCTTTGGTGAGTACCGTGCGCCGACGGGAGTTCGCTCGGTCATGGCGAGTCGCGGCGAGAATTTTGCATCTCTGGTGGCGCGATCTCAGGCGCTGACGATCAAGCGTGGTTCGCCACCAAAACTGTTGGTCGCCAAGCCCGGTCTCGATGGCCACTCCAACGGTGCTGAACAGATCGCGGTCGCGGCGCGCGATGCGGGTTTTGAAGTGATCTATCAGGGGATTCGACTAAGTCCCGAAGAGATTGTTGCGGCTGCTCGTGATGAGGATGTCGACATTGTGGGCGTGTCCATACTTTCCGGATCCCATCTCTCGCTCGTGCCCCGAATTATCGACGGACTTAAGCACGAAGGAGTCGACGCTTACGTCGTTGTTGGCGGGATCATTCCCGACGAGGACGCGGACAAATTGCGCAGCGCGGGAGTGACGTCGATCTACACACCGAAAGACTTTCGGATGGCGCAAATAATCGATGACATGTTGAGCTTGGTGGAGAGCTGATCAACATCAGAGCGTGAACACGTTCGGCAACATCGCCGCCATCGGCGAAACTGCTGAGATCCTGACGTTCGCGAGAAGCGTTAACGACGCGGACGTCGAAGTGACGAGTACCGCGCATTATCGAACCACCGTCCACTAAATCGCCACGCCGCAACCTCATCGCGACTTTGCGCCTGAACGGCTTGGGACGCCATGATTGCGTGCGCCGCAGCTGTCACGGCCGCTAACTCCTCGGGTAACAGCGTGGGCCGCTCTGGCAGTGCGTAACTCACAGCGGGACGTTGCCGTGCTTGCGCTTGGGTAGGTCTTCTCGCTTCGAGCGCAACATTTCGAGGCTGCGCACCAGTACCCGACGCGTCTCTGCCGGGTCAATGACGTCGTCAATGATTCCGCGTTCCGCAGCGATATACGGATTCGCGTAACGCTCCTGATACTCCTCAACCAGTTCCGCGCGGCGCGCCACCGGATCAGCCGCGAGAGAAAGTTCACGGCGATAGACAATCTCCACCGCTCCCGAACTACCCATGACGGCCAGTTCGGCGGTCGGCCACGCAAAGGCGAGGTCCGCGCCAATTGATTTGGAGTTCATAACGACGTACGCACCGCCGTAAGCCTTGCGAGTGATGATCTGAATTCGCGGCACGGTTGCCTCGCAAAAGGCGTAGAGCAGTTTGGCGCCGTGACGAATAATTCCGTTGTACTCCTGTTCGGTGCCCGGCATGAATCCGGGAACGTCGACAAAACTGATGAGTGGAACATTGAAGGCGTCGCACGTTCGAACAAAGCGAGCGGCTTTTTCAGAACTCTCAATGTCTAAAACGCCCGCCAGGATCATGGGCTGATTGCCCACGATGCCTACGGCGTGTCCGTCAATGCGCGCGTAGCCACAGGTGATCTGTTGGGCGTAGTTAGCACTGACCTCGAAATAATCACCGTCGTCGACCACCGACGTGATCACCTTTTTCATGTCGTACGGCTGATTAGAACTAGAGGGCAGCACGTCGCGTAACTCTTCGCACAAGCGTTCGGGATCGTCGTCGGTGTCCACTCGAGGAGCAATTTCCAAATTGTTACTCGGCAGGAAACTAAGCAGATAGCGAACCTCGTCGAGACAGGACGTCTCGTCGGCCGTGACAAAGTTGGCCACTCCCGATTTGGTGGCGTGCGTCATGGCTCCGCCGAGCTGTTCGAGGGTGACCTCTTCGCCCGTCACGGTCTTGACGACGTCAGGACCCGTGATGAACATGTGGCTGGTTTCGCGCACCATGAAAATAAAATCCGTCATCGCCGGCGAGTAGACCGCACCACCAGCGCAGGGCCCGAGAATGACCGACACCTGGGGAATGACTCCCGAGCTGCGGGCGTTTCGAAGAAAGATCCCCCCGTAACTGTCGAGAGAAACAACTCCCTCTTGAATTCGCGCGCCCGCACCATCATTGAGTCCGATCATGGGAACACCAATGGACATCGCCAAATCCATGATCTTGTGAATCTTTTCGGCGAACACTTCACCGAGCGCGCCACCAAAAACAGTGAAATCTTGAGAAAAGACGCAGACCTTTCGTCCATCGACCGTGCCGTAACCAGTGATAACGCCGTCGGTGTAGGGACGATTTTCTTCGAGTCCCATTCCGTGAGCACGGTGGCGAGCCAACATATCGAGTTCTTGGAAACTGCCGTCGTCCAAGAAGTACTCAATTCGCTCGCGCGCGGTCATCTTGCCTTTGTCGTGGTGACGCTTAATTGACCGCTCACCGCCGGCTACTCGAGCTTCGTCACGACGACTCTCGAGATCCTTCAATCTCTCGGCCATTGAATGTTCCATAACAGCAGGCTACAGAGATAGAACCACGACGCCGGAGTGCGTCGCGCGGCCTCACGCGTGATTTTCATTCCAGCGAAATCAGTGAACTCTCGCTCGGCCAACTACGTGTACGCCCAGCAGAACCGTCGAATGCCCGCAGTCGAGCGCGCAACGGCCCCAGATAAAACGCGTTGGTCTAGGAGTTGTCCTGAACTAGTTCAATCAACGTGCCAAAACTTGTCTTGGGGTGAATAAAAGCCACCGTGGTGCCGCGCGAACCGGGCCGCGGGCTCTCGTCAATTACTCGACCGCCCGACGCTTTGACGGACTCGAGCGCGACCGCACAGTCAGCGACGCGGTAGCCAACGTGGTGCAGACCTTCGCCCTTGTTGGCGAGATATTTGGCCACGGGAGAGTCGTCGCGCGTAGGTGTGAGCAGTTGCACGTAACTATCGGCAACCCGTAGCAGCGCTTCAGCGACGCCATCGGACTCAACGACTTCTCGGTGCTCAACTGTGGCGCCAAAGACCTCTTGGTACCAAGCAATAGCGGCGTCGAGATCATTTACCGCAATGGCGATGTGGTCAATTTCGGTTAGCAACATGTTCTTAGTCCTTACGCGTAGCGACGAAAAATGCTGAGGCGATCTTCGCCCACTTTGGCTCGCAGCTCGGTGTTCGTGACCCCGAGTCCTTCGCTCTCGGCCAAACAGAGCACGCCGATCTTTCCTTCGTGTCGATTGTGGTGCATCTCGTAGGTGGCGTCTGCGGCCGTGTCGAGGCTAAATACCGCCGACAAGGGCGGAACAACGGTGCCGTCGCAAATTGCCTGGTTGGCGGCCCACGCTTCGCGATAGTTCGAAAAGTGGCTGCCCTTGATGGTCTTTAACTTCATCCAGAGGTGCCGGTTGTCGTATTCAATCATGTAACCACTCGTGGCGGCACAGGTGACAATCGTTCCGGCCCGCTTCGTCACAAAGACACTCGCACCCATGGTGGATCGTCCGGGGTGTTCAAAGACAATGTCGGGGTCGGCGCCGACGAGCGCACGAATGTCTTTGCCAAATCGGCGCCACTCGGACTCGTCTTGGGTGTGTTCGTCCTTCCAGAACTGGTAGTTCTTTTCCGCCCGGTCAATCACGTGTTCACAACCGAGTTCGCGCAGCATGGCGGCTTTCTTCGCGCTGGAAACAACTCCAATGGGAGTCGCCCCTGCGTTCAGCACGTACTGCACGGCAAACGATCCAATTCCGCCCGACGCACCCCAAATGAGAACCTTGTCTCCTTGGGTAACCGGTTTGCCGTTGGCGCTCACCAGCATGCGGTAACTCGTTGAGTTGCATAGCGCGTTGACGGCGGCTTCTTCCCAGCTCAGGTGAGTGGGCTTGGGCATCAACTGATTCGCCTTAACGACGCAGACGTCCGCGAGGCCCCCAAAGTTAGTTTCGAATCCCCAAATCCTTTGATTGCTCGAGAGCATGGAGTCGTCGTGCGCACTCGGGTCTTGATCGTCGACGTAGTTGCAGTGCACCGTGACGACGTCGCCCACTTTCCAGTTGCGTACGAGGGAACCAACGCGCAGCACCACGCCGGACGCGTCGGATCCAACGACGTGATAGTCCTGAGCGTGGCGCTTGCCCCACACGGACTCGCGTCCGAGTCGGTCGAGAAACCCGAAGGTGGACATTGGCTCAAAGATGCTGGTCCACACCGTGTTGAAGTTGATGGAACTGGCCATCACCGCGACGTAAGCCTCGTCGGGTGCGAGTTCGGGAATCGGAACTTCGCCCACGTGAAGGCTCTGGCGAGGATCTTTGTCGCGACTATCCATTGCGTCGAACATGCCCTGCTCGTCGCGCTTAACAAACAGTGCTCGTGTTGTTTTTGGCAGGGGAAGTGACGCCAGTGTTTCGCCACTGGCTCCCGCTCGAACTGCTTCAAGGATCTCAGTCATGGGGCGAGGTTACTTCTCGGTAATCGGTCTCGTGACGCTCGTATAACGTGACGAAGGGACCTCGCGGTCCACCGCACCAACAGAGGAGTCCCATGTCACGCAGCGTTATTGTCGCCGGAGCGCGTACCCCGATTGGCAAACTCTCGGGAGCGTTTGGCTCACTGAGTGCTCAAGACCTCGGTGGGTTTGCAATCAGGGCCGCGCTGGAACGAGCGGGTGTTTCGCCCGAGCTCGTCGACGTTGTATTGATGGGACAAGTCATCCAGGCCGGACAGGGTCAGATCACCGCGCGCCAAGCAGCCGTGAAGGCCGGCGTCCCGATGACCGTTAACGCCACGACAATCAACAAAGTGTGCCTCTCGGGTCTTCAAACCATTTACATGGCCGATCTCATGATTCGCGCGGGCGAAGCGGAGATTGTGGTGGCCGGGGGCATGGAATCAATGACCAACGCGCCCTACCTACTTCCGGGAGCACGCGCCGGATACCGCATTGGCGATCAAAGCGTCGTTGACTCAATGATGTTTGACGGATTGACCTGCGCCTTTGACCACTGCGCGATGGGTCTGGCCACCGAGCGCTACAACGCCGGGGCGATCTCTCGCGAACGCCAAGACGAATTTTCCGCACGCAGTCACCAGCTCGCTGCGGCCGCGATTTCGGCGGGCAAGTTTGCTGAGGAGATTGCTGAAGTCGCCGTTGCACAGCGCAAGGGTGATCCCATCATGGTCAACACCGACGAGGGCGTTCGTGGTGAAACCACGGCTCAGTCGCTCGGTTCGCTGCGCCCCGCTTTTGATAAAGCCGGAACAATTACCGCCGGCAACGCGTCACAGATCTCCGATGGCGCCGCGGCCGTCATTGTCATGTCGGCCGAGAGGGCGGCGAGCCTCGGACTCAGCCCGATTGGCGAACTCGTTAGTTACGGCATGGTCGCGGGACCCGATGCGTCGCTCCTCAGCCAGCCGGCGCGCGCCATTGCCAAGGCCGCGGCGAAGGCGGGCATCGACGTCAAGAGTCTCGATCTGTTTGAGATTAACGAAGCGTTTGCGGCGGTGGGACTTCACTCCGCCGACGACCTGGGCATTGACGAGAACAAGCTGAACGTGAACGGTGGCGCCATTGCGCTCGGCCACCCGGTCGGAATGTCCGGAACGCGTTTAGCGCTCACCGCGTTGCTCGAACTTCGACGTCGCGGCGGAGGCACCGCGGCAGTCGCGCTGTGCGGCGGCGGGGGTCAAGGCGACGGCGCCATCTTGCGCACCTTGTAGACCTCTGATCCGCACGAGTCGCCGTAACATCGAACGATGAGCGCGCCCCGGCGAATTGGAATTCTCTTTTTTACTGGCACTGAGGAACTCGACGCGATCGGTCCCTGGGAGGTCCTCAGTTACTGGACCCAAAATTTCCGTGACGATGGCTTCGAGGTCGTGGCATTTTCCAAAGACGGGGGATCCGTAAAGTGCGCCAAGGGTTTAGAAGTGATGACGCCCTATTCGTATGAGACGGTCGGTGCGCTCGAGGTACTCGTCTACCCCGGAGGAGTCGGAACGCGCGAGCACGTAACGGATCCGCAACAACTGGCCTGGGTGCGTTCTCAACGACAGTGCACCGCCGTCATGACCAGCGTGTGCACCGGTTCGTTGGTCTTCGCCGCAGCGGGTCTGTTGGCGAATCGACCGGCCACGACTCACTGGGCATCGCTCGACAAATTGGCGACGCTTGACCCCACGATTGACGTTCGTCGCGACGATCGATTTGTCGACGACGGCGACGTGGTCAGTGCCGCGGGGATTTCTGCGGGGATTGATATGGCACTTCACTTGGTTCAACGTTTCGCAAGCCCGCAGCGAGAACAGCAGGTTCGACGCGGCATTCAATACGACGCGCACCCCGTGGCGTAGTTCACACCTCGGGTATGAATCCCTTTACGTACTCGTAGCGACGAACGTGAACCGGTTCGTTGTCCGGAATCTGAAAAACGATGGCGCACGCTGTCGGGAATTTGGCGCGAGCTAGTTCGGCCACGTCGGTGCCTCCCAGCAACACCGCGATTTCAAAGACGGTGGGGTTGTGGCCAATGATCATCAATGACTCGTTCAATGGATCAATGGCGGCGAGCTCACTGAGAACGTCGTCAGCGGAGACGTCGCGTTTGCCGTTGTAGATCTTTTCGCTGGTCTCGAGAGCGTGGACAAAGGGCGTCCCCGCAAAGGCCACGGCGTACGTTTCGCGAGTACGCGCGGATGAACTCACGAGAG
>JANXTQ010000160.1 GCA_025352305.1 Actinomycetes bacterium | reverse complement strand
TCAGGGTCGCGAGTTTGACGAAGCCGCAGTCCGTTGGCGCGCAATGGTGAGTGACGACCAGGCGGTATTTGATAAAGAGATCGTTATTGACGCGTCGACTCTCGCGCCCTTCATGACGTGGGGGACCAATCCGGCCCAAGTCGTTCGAGTTGATGGCGTTGTACCGGCTCCGCTCAGCGAGGCGGACGAACGCGCGCTTCAGTACATGGACCTACGTGCGGGCCAGCGTATGAGCGAGACGACGGTCGACGTGGTTTTTATTGGTTCGTGCACCAACTCGCGGATCGAAGATCTGCGATCCGCTGCGCACGTTGCAGCTCAGGGTCATGCGGCACCGGGAGTTCGCGTGCTCGTCGTTCCCGGTTCGCAGCGAGTCAAAGCGCAGGCCGAACTCGAAGGACTCGATGAAATATTTATTGCCGCGGGCTTTGAGTGGCGTGAACCCGGATGTTCGATGTGTCTGGGTATGAATCCCGATCAGTTGCTGCCCGGCCAACGCAGCGCCTCAACCTCCAACCGAAATTTCGAGGGTCGCCAAGGCCGAGGCGGGCGAACTCACCTGGTTTCGCCGGCTGTCGCCGCGGCGAGTGCCCTGCTCGGACGTTTCGCTCTGCCGAGCGAGGTTCACTAATGGAGCCGGTCATTGTTGTCGAGGGAACAGCCGTGCCACTGGACCGCTCTGATGTGGACACCGATCAGATCATTCCCTCGCAGTGGCTGAAGCGAGTTGAACGCACGGGTTTTGGACGCGGACTTTTTTCGGAGTGGCGAGACGATTCCAATTTCGTACTCAACCAGCAGCAGTACCAGGGCGCCACGATCCTGCTGGCCGGCGCTCGCTTTGGAACGGGCTCGTCGCGCGAACACGCCGTATGGGCACTGATGGACTACGGCTTTCGAGCCATAGTGGCCTCAAGCTTTGGCGACATTTTCAAAAATAACTCCGCCAATCAAGGTCTCGTTACCGTGCAGCTCAACGCTGCGCAGCTCGAGGAACTTATTGCACTCGTTCAACGTTATCCTCGAGCTGAACTCACGATCGACGTGGCGTCGGGAACGATTGAGTGTGCCCAGTTCTCGTGGCGACACGACTTCAGCGTGGACCCCATCACGCGCGAACGGCTGATTAACGGCTGGGACGACATTGGTCTCACTCTTCGCCACGAAGGCGATATATCGGCGTTTGAGGGGCACCACGACGATGAATTCCCGTCATTGAACGGTCTCTTTGATGGCGAAGGACGTGTCCTAGAATCTCGCGACTGACGTTAAGGAGCACCGTGGCCGAGTTTGATCAGCTTTTTGAATCACTGCGAGAGGTCAACGGCTGGATGACCAAGGACCAAGCGCGCAGACTGTGGGATCGCGCCGGTGAACTGAAGAAGGGCCAACGGGTCGTCGAAATCGGTTCCTTTCAGGGTCGTTCCACGGTCGTTCTCGCGACGGGCGCACCAGAAGGCGTGGAACTCATCGCAATTGACCCGCACGGCGGAAACGACCGAGGGCCGCAAGAGATCGAAGGGTTCGTTGACGAGGCCGAAAGTGACCACCAAATATTCATCAACAACCTCGTCAACGCTGGTGTTCGTGAAAAAGTCACTCACCTTCGCAAATTTTCCGATCGCGCGTTGAGCGATGTGCCGGGCAGCATTGACCTGCTCTACGTCGATGGAGCACACCGCTTTGCGCCTGCCAGCAGCGACATCCGTTTATGGGGCGCGAAGGTCGTCGACGGGGGCCACCTACTGGTTCACGACTCGTTTTCATCTATTGGCGTCACACTCGCACTCTCGGTCACCACTTTCTGGTCGAGTCAGTGGGTCTATGAAGGTCGCAGCCAGTCAATGACTCAATTCGTTAAACGACGTCCCACGCGCTCGGAGCAGATCAAATCGCTACTCACTCAGTTCGCGCAGCTTCCGTACTTTGCGCTCAACGTCCTGTACAAAGTTTTGATCACTCTCAAACTGAAGGGTGTCGCGAAGGCTCTCGGATCCACGGGAGAGTGGCCGTACTAGTTCGTTGATCGCCACATAGTTGGCAATGGCGGCGGCTTCAGTTGGTCGTTGCCAACACGGCAGTCATTCGACCGTCGAATTGACTAAAGGCAAACGCGACGGCGTCGCCCGCACGTTGACGGTGCCGCCACGACGCCAATACCGCTATCGCCACGTTGCCAGCCATGGCGGCCGATGTCGCGACGAGACCGGCCCAGTTTCCGTTTCCGGCGTAAAAAGCAATCCACATTGCGCTGCACAGTGCGCCGAGCGACCAGGATCCCACCGAGACGCCGAGGTCACCGCGATTTCGAACCAGCGTGAGGATTTGAGGAATTCGGTTAACTGCCATCGCGACGCCAATTCCATAAACGCCCGCTGACCAGCCAAAAACGAAAGTGGGCAACGCACAGCACGTAAATATGAATGCGCTCGATCGAAGAATCGTGGACCCGTGGCGCCACGGCTTGAGACGCGCAACGATCGAGATCTGCATAGGCATTACGAACGCGGCGCCCGCTGCAATGATGATTGACTCCTGGTGAACTCCGTAGGAGATCCAAAAGACTCCCATCAGAATGAACTGGAACCACGTCACCAGAGAAATGCCATCCACGCTGATCGTTCGAGCGCGACGAAATTGGATCCACGTGGAAATAACGCCCATCGACACTCCGAGCCAGCCCAAGACGTCGTCGGGGCTGAGCGGGAACATTCGCCTAATTCTACTGGTCCTTTATTTCACCACTCACTATCCCCCCGAGTTAGGACGCAGTAGATAAAAGTGACATGAGTATGGAAAGTTCATCGAAACCAAAAACCAAGCGCACCGTTCGGAGTCGTTTCGACCCCCGACCGGCCCTCGGCCGACTCACGTTGCGACTGCTCGGGGTCAGAAATCCGTGGTTGCAGCATCCAAATGTCCGTTCGGGTAGCGACTTGACCCTGGGCGAGCGCAGCGCCGACGTACTTCGTAACTCCATGGGAAGTTGGCCCTTCGTATTTGGAGCGCTGCTCTTTCTAGCGCTGTGGATATCGATCAATGAAATCATTGGTCCGAAGAGTTTTGATTACTACCCCTTTATCCTGCTCAACCTCTTGCTCAGTTGTCTCGCGGCTCTTCAGGGAGCAATCTTGTTGATTGCGGCGCGCCGCGCCGACTCCATATCGGGGGAATTGGCGCAGTCGGACCATCAGATCGACGCCGATACCTTGGTGGCCGTTACGGAGATTCGCGACCTCACGCGTGAGGTGCACGTGTTGACCACTCAGCTACACGCACTGAGCGACATGATCTATCGACACGTAACGGCGACTGACGAAAAGTAAGTCAGCGACGTCGATTTGCCGCCGAGATCACTGCTTCTAGCGACGCATCCAATATCGACGAACTCATTCCGACGCCCCACCACGTAGTCCCGTCCGCGGCGGCGGCTTCAACGTAGGCCACGGCGGACGCTTCGGCTCCTGAGGTCAAGGCGTGTTCGTGGTAGTCACGAACCTGGAACTCAACGCCGAGGTCTTCGCGCAGTCCGGCCATGAGGGCATCAATAGGTCCGTTGCCCTCGCCCTTTACCGTGACGTGCTTTCCGTCCACGATCAGCTGAGCAAAAATCCGGGTGTGGCGATTGTCGGCCACCACTTCGCTCGAAAACAGTTGAATCGAAGGATTCTCCGGAATGTACGTTGAGGTAAAGACGTCCCAAATTGCCGCCGGAGAGATCTCGGTCCCGCTCGCTTCGGTGATCTCTTGGACTTGTTTGGAAAACTCCACCTGCATCGCGCGCGGCAGGTCCAGTCCGTGTTCGGCGTTGAGCAGATAAGCCACTCCCCCTTTGCCAGACTGAGAGTTGACCCGAATAATTGCTTCGTACGTTCTGCCGGTGTGTTTGGGATCGATGGGCAGATAGGGGACTTCCCAGACTTCGTACTGCGTGCCAATCGCGGTCATTCCCTTTTTTATGGCGTCTTGGTGCGAACCGGAAAATGCCGTGTACACCAACTCACCCACGTAGGGGTGACGCGGATGAATGGGCAGCCGGTTGGCGTATTCGGCGACGTGGCGAACTTTGTCGATGTCGCCGATGTCTAACTCGGGGTCAACACCCTGGGAAAACAGGTTCAGGGCCAAGGTCACCACATCAACGTTGCCCGTTCGCTCGCCATTTCCAAACAAGGTGCCCTCGACGCGGTCGGCTCCAGCGAGGACCCCGAGCTCCGCGGCGGCGACAGCGGTACCGCGGTCGTTGTGGGGATGCAGCGAAAGAACAATTGAGTCGCGTCGATTGACGTTACGCAAAAACCACTCCACGGCGTCGGCGTACAGATTGGGCGTGTACATCTCCACCGTCGCCGGAAGATTCAGGATCAAGGGACACTGCGCACTCGGGTCGATCACTTCAATGACGGCATTGCAGATTTCAACCGCGTAGTCCAACTCGGTTCCCGTAAAACTTTCCGGAGAGTATTCGTATCGAAACTCCGTGACGGGCGACGTCGACTCTAAGGATTTGCACAACGTGGCGGCCCCGACGGCAATTTCGGTGATACCCGACTTGTCCAATGCGAACACAACGCGACGCTGCAAAGTAGACGTTGAGTTGTAAAAGTGGATGATGGCTTTGGGTGCACCGTTCACCGATTCGTAGGTTCGCCGAATGAGGTCGTCGCGACACTGCGTCAAAACCTGAATCGTGACGTCGTTGGGAATGAGGTCCGCTTCAATTATGTGTCGCACGAAATCGAAATCCGGCTGCGACGCCGACGGAAACCCCACCTCAATCTCTTTAAATCCCATGGCGACCAACTGATGGAACATGGCCAACTTGCGTTCGGGGTCCATTGGATCGATCAGAGCTTGGTTTCCGTCGCGCAGGTCGACACTGCACCAACGCGGAGCATGAGTTAGTCGCTGGTTAGGCCACGTGCGATCAACGAGGTCCACGGGCACCGTGGCGCGATACTTCGAAAACGGCATGGGACTGGGCTGCTGGGGAGCTGTGGCCACGGTCCATCCTCTCTGTCCGGCAAAGCACTACAGAAACGAAAAACCTCCCGCACCGGCGGGAGGTAGGGGGCGAGCAATGAGCTCGCCCTATCGAAGTAGTAGTCCGTTGCGACGTGTCACCTTCATGGCGACAGATTACCGGAGTTGTGGGCCTCTCGTTACTCGGCTCATTGCACCGCTCTCAGCTCGACCGCTGAGGCTTTGGCTCGTAATTTTGGACGGCGAGCAACGTTACGCAGGGATAGTCTCGATATATGTCAGATTCTCGAGGTCCCATTCGTCGAATCATCCGATTCGCCGCCGTCTCCGTCGCGCTGTCGGCTCTTGGCAGAGTGCTCAACTCAGTGAAGGACAAAAACGGCAAAACTCGCGTGGACATCACGATGGACAAATGGCCCACGGTGCCCACCAAGCCTGACTCACACTGAGTTCTCGGCACCCGGACGTATCCTCGCCGTCGCGCGACTGCTAAACCCTTATCGGATCAATCACCAAGGAGTTCACATGGACATGGAATATCGCAATCTCGGACGCTCCGGCTTGAAAGTCAGCGTCTTGTCATTCGGGTCGTGGGTCACCTTTGGATCTCAACTCGACGTTGATTTTGCGGCCAAATGTTTGTCAACAGCACGTGACGCCGGCGTGAACTTTTTCGATAACGCCGAAGGCTACGCCGCGGGCGAGTCGGAGCGAATCATGGGTGACGCCATTCGCAAACTCGGATGGCAGCGCCACGAGTACGTGGTCTCAACGAAACTTTTCTGGGGTCTTTACCCCGACGTCAACATGCGCAACACCTTGAACCGAAAGTACTTGAGCCAAGCAATTGACGGATCACTGAAGCGCTTTGGCCTGGACTTCGTGGACTTGGTGTTCTGTCACCGCCCGGACCCCAAGACGCCGATTGAAGAGACGGTGTGGGCCATGAGCGACATGATCACGCAGGGAAAGGCCCTCTACTGGGGCACCTCAGAGTGGAGTGCGGACGAAATTCGCACCGCGTGGGACGTCGCGGACAAGCATCACCTACACAAGCCCGTCATGGATCAGCCGCAGTACAACATCTTCTGGCGCGACCGTGTTGAGCAGGAGTACAAGCGCCTGTACGAAGATTTCAATTACGGACTGACCATCTGGTCACCACTCGCGTCAGGGCTGCTCACGGGCAAATACCTAAACGGAGCCCCCGAGGGCAGCCGAGCGACGTTGGCCGGATACGAATGGCTGAAAAAGTCACTAACCGATGAAAAGCGAAATGTCAAAGTCGCCGAACTCAAGGTCATCTCGGACGAACTCGGAGTCACCTTGGCCGAAATGTCCATCGCGTGGTGCGCCAAGAATCCTCACGTCTCCACTGTCATCACGGGTGCCTCAAATCCTGAACAAGTTCAGCAAAATATGGGCGCCTTGAAGGCACTGCCGCTGCTGAGCAAAGAGGTTATGGACCGCATCGACCTGATCAGCCTCTTCTAGATTTCCGCTTCGCTCAGAAATTTCGTCGGTCACGTCAAGATGTTGGCTCGCTCTTAGTAGAGCGAGATGACGTGGATATCAATGATTCCCGGAGTGGAGCGCAGCTCGCTGATCAGTTCCATCGGCGCGGGCGAACTGGTGGAGAGCACCATCATCGCCGTGCCGAACTCGGGGCTGGGACCAACGGCCATTGAAGAGATTGAAATCCCGGCGTGACCAAGAGCGACGCCAACGATTCCAATCATTCCTGGTCGGTCGTCGTTTCGCACGACGAGCATCGACGCCGCCGGAGGAATTTCGACGCTGTGTCCATCGACCGTTACGACGCGCGGTTCAATTCGCGTACCAACGGTGGCCAACGTGCCGGAGACTTCGTGGCCGCTAGAGCGAACCGTAATGAGATTTATGTACTCCTGAGATACGACCGTCGAAGATTCCGAAAACGACACGCTGTGTTCGTTGGCTAAAGCAGGAGCGTTGACGAAACTGACGCCCTGGTGACCGGTCGAAGAAAAAAGACCCTTGAGGGCACACAGGGTAAGAATTTTGGTGCCGGCGCCCGCCAATTCTCCCTGGTAGAGAACTTCGAGATCGGCGGGTTCGCCGTCGAGCAGTCCACCAATGAAGCGACCAAGTAATTCAGCGAGCCCCATGAAGGGTCGAACAACATCGGAGACCTCGCCGGCCGAGACATTCACCGCAAAAGGAACGAAGTCCCCGGCGAGGGCGAGTTGCACCTGTTCGGCAATCGTGATGCCCGCCTTGTCCTGCGCTTCGGCGGTTGACGCACCGAGGTGCGGAACAACGACTACCGAGGCCAGTTCGAATAGGGGTGATTCGGTGGTTGGCTCTTTTTCGAAAACATCGAGCGCGGCCCCTTGGACGTGGCCACTACGGATCGCGTCAGCGAGATCAGATTCGACAACAATGCCGCCTCGCGCGACGTTGATGATACGCACACCCTTTTTGGTCTTAGCGAGAGCCTTCGCGTCCAAAAGACCCGTCGTCTCTTTGTTCTTCGGCAGGTGAATCGTTATGAAATCACTTTGGGCGAGCAAATCGTCCAAAGACATCAGTTCGACGCCCATGTGGCGTGCTCGTTCTTCGGAGATGAAAGGGTCGTACGCGACGAGTCGCATGCCAAAGCCCGAGGCACGCTGAGCAACGAGGGCGCCAATGCGACCGAGTCCCACGACTCCCAGGGTCTTGCCGTGCAGTTCGACACCCTCCCATTTAGAGCGCTCCCATTTGCCCGCCTTGAGCGCACTGTGGGCCTGCGGAATATTTCGAGCCTGGGCCAACAGCAGCGCCAACGTTTGTTCGGCGGCGGAAAGAATATTGGATTGGGGAGCGTTAACAACCATGACGCCAAGTTCCGTAGCTCGCGCTACGTCGACATTGTCGAGACCAATTCCCGCGCGACCAACGACGACGAGATCCTTGCATGCTTCGAGGGTCGCCGCATCGACATTGGTTGCCGAACGAATAATCAGCGCGTGCGCGCCGACAACGACGTCCAACAGTTCCTCAGGCGTCAGACCGAGACGTACGTCAACCTCGTGACCCGCGAGGCGGAGTTGGTTTAGTCCCGACTCGGCGATCTCTTCGGTTACTAAGACTCGAGCCACGCGAAACCTTCCGTTGTTTGCCCCAAGGTTAGAGGCAACTATGCGTAGGCCCGTCAGCCCGCCGCAACGAAAGAACTGAGGCGTTGGAGTCCTTCGACGAGGTCCTCGTCACCGAGGGCGTAGCTCAATCGAAAATACCCAGGCGCATCGAACGCCTCCCCAGGAACCACCGCAATCTTGATTTTCTCCAAAAGTAGGTCGGCCAGTTGAGCCGACGTGCTCGGCACCGAGCCGCCAAAGTTGCGCCCCAGTAGTCCGCTGACGTTTGGAAAACAGTAAAAGGCACCCTCCGGCTCCGCACAACTGACGCCGTCAATCGCATTCAACATGCCCGTCATCGTTTGACGTCGCCGATCAAAGGCACTGCGCATGTGTGCCACCGCTTCGAGGTCCCCCGTGAGCGCCGCGACGGCGGCACGTTGAGAGATGTTGGAGATGTTGGACGTCGTTTGGCTTTGATAGTTAATGGCCGCGGTCATCACGTCCTTCGGACCGATCATCCAGCCAATTCGCCAACCCGTCATGGAGTAGGTCTTAGCGACTCCATTGACCACAATCCATCGATCCTCTAGTTCAGGGGTAACAACGGGCAACGACACGTGTTGGGCCTCGCCGTACGTCAAATGTTCGTAGATCTCGTCACACATAACCCAAATACCGTGCTGCGCGGCCCATCGTCCGATCTCTTCAACCTGTTCGGGACGCACGACTGCTCCCGTGGGGTTAGATGGGGACACGAAAATGAGCACCTTCGTCTTGGCTGTACGGGCCCTTTCGAGTTCGTCAACCGTCACTCGAAAACCGTTTGCCTCACTCGTAAATACAGCCACGGGAACTCCACGAGCCAAATAAACAGCCTCGGGGTAGGTCGTCCAGTACGGCGCTGGAATGAGCACTTCATCGCCCGGATCGAGCAGTGTCATCAGTGTCGTTGCAACGGCGTGTTTGCCGCCGTTCGTAATCAGCACCTGGCTCGCCGCGATCTCGAGACCCGAATCACGCTTGGACTTAAACGCGACGGCGTCGCGCAGCTCATTGAGTCCAGCCGTCGGCGTGTACTTGTGGTTGATCGGATCAAAGCACGCTCGCGACGCGGCTTCGACAATGTGCTCGGGGGTGGCGAAGTCCGGTTCTCCCGCCCCGAAGCCAATGACAGGCTCGCCCGCAGCCTTCAAGGCTTTGGCTTTCGCGTCGACTGCCAAGGTGGCCGAGGGCGCGAGACCCCCGAGAAGATCGCTGACTCGCGTTGACATGATTGAACTCACTCCTCCAGCAGTAAGAATGAGTCTATGAGTTCAACTCCCGATATCCGTATTCCGGCCAACCTTTTGCCGCGCGATGGTCGTTTTGGCTGTGGTCCGTCCAAGGTGCGCTCCGAGCAGATTGACGCGCTCGTCGCCGATAGCTCGAGTTATCTAGGAACCTCTCATCGCCAGTCAACCGTCAGAAACAAGGTGGGCGAAGTACGAGAGGGAATTGCTCAACTGTTCTCGTTGCCCGACGGTTATGAGGTTC
>JANXTQ010000113.1 GCA_025352305.1 Actinomycetes bacterium | reverse complement strand
GGTGGGTGACCTCGTTGGCGTCATGGACCACTACGAACTAGCGCGTTGTCACGTCGTAGGTCACGACTGGGGAGCCAATCTTGCGTGGGCATTGGCCAGTTTTTTCCCCGAGCGGGTGGCGAGTTTGGTCGTTATGGGCGTCGGTCATCCAACGTCCTTTCGTTCAGCGGGCCTCGAGCAGCAAATTCGAAGTTGGTACACACTGTTGTTCTTTCACGAAGGCGTGGGAGAGGCTTTTCTTCGCCGCAATGATTATGAGGCGATGCGCGAGTGGCTTCGTCATCCTCGAACGACTGAGATCATCACGGAACTCGAGCGCGACGGCCAGTTAGAAGCCCAGCTGCGTTGGTATCGAGCGAACATTTCACCCTCCGCCTTCGTGAGCGAACCTCCGACGCTTCCGGTGATCCAGCCTGACGTACTGGGTATCTGGTCGAGCGACGATCACGCGCTGAGTGAGTCACAGATGATCAACTCCGCTCAGTACTGCAGCGGGAACTTTACCTATCGACGCGTCGAAAATGTGGGGCACTGGTTACCCATCGACGCGTCGCAACAAATGGCCGACGAGATAGATCGCTTCGTGAAGGCCCATCACACCTGAGGCGAGCGAAGTAACTCAACACCGCTACGAGACTGCTAGAACAAAACCATGCAAATTGCACTGATGGCCGAATCACGCGTTGGCGAGACGCGTGTAGCGCTGACCCCGGACGCCGTAAAAAGTCTGGTCGCCGACGGCTGGGACGTCGTTGTTGAACCCGGGGCCGGTTCGCGCGCACACTTCTCTGACGCGGCGTACGTAGCGGCGGGAGCCAAAATTTCACCCGATCCGCTCGGCGACGTCACGGTTCGAGTCAATCCCCCCACGGTGCCCGAATCACAGCGCCTAAAAGAAGGATCGCTCCATCTCTCATTTCTGTCACCGCTGCTCGTCGCTGACGTCGTGCGTGCGCTGAACGATCGCAAGATCACCATTGTGAGTTTCGATCTTGTTCCTCGGATTTCGCGCGCTCAGTACATGGACGCCTTGTCGAGCCAGGCCACGGTGAGCGGATATCGCGCGGCGCTGGCGGGAGCGAGTTATTTCGATCGATTCTTTCCACTGCTAACTACCGCCGCCGGAACGATTCGCCCGGCCAAAGTTTTGGTGATGGGCGTAGGAGTGGCGGGACTACAGGCAATTTCCACGGCGAAGCGACTGGGAGCCAAAGTTCGCGCCTACGACGTTCGCAGCGCCGCGAAAGAGGAAGCTGAATCAGCCGGTGCCACTTTTGTTCAGCTGGGCGTAACGGCCGACGCGGCCGGCGGATACGCGCGAGAACTCACCGACGCCGAGCGCGCCGAACAACAAGCAGCACTGCTGAGCGAAGTAGCGAGCGCCGACATTGTTATTACGACCGCAGCCGTTCCTGGTCGCAAGTCACCGATCCTCGTGACGACCGCGATGGTGGATGCAATGAGCGACGGCTCACTCGTCATTGATATGGCCGCTGACGGTGGCGGCAACTGCGAACTGACGGTGGCCGGCTCCGTGGTCGAGCACGCCGGTGTGCGAATCGTGGGAATGGCCAATCCGCCGGCCGAAATGGGAACTCACGCGAGCTTCATGTACGCCAACAACGTTCTTAAGTTGCTGGCGCTCTTTGGATCAAAGGGCACCGTCAGTCCCGACTGGAACGACGAAGTGGTCATTGGCGCCACGGTCGCACGTAATGGCGACATCAATCACGCTCCGAGCGCACAACTGCTCGAACTTGCTCACGTGCCCATCACGCCCGCTGCTAAGGAGACCGCATCGTGACGAACGCCTTGCTCGAATATTCGACCGTATTTATCTTGAGCGTCTTCATCGGAATTGAGATCATCTCGAAGGTGCCGAGCATTTTGCACACGCCCCTCATGAGCGGTTCGAACGCCATTCACGGCGTCATCCTGGTGGGCTCGATGCTGATTCTCGGTTCCGCGAACTCCACCACTCAGGAACTCCTCGGCTTTTTGGCGGTCATTCTGGCGACTCTCAACGTTGTTGGAGGATTTGTGGTCACTGATCGCATGCTGGAACTGTTCAAATCAAAGACTCCTTCTCGCAAGGCGAAAAGTGAAAGCGACGCCTCATGAGTCGAGGCACACTCATTGACCTCATCTATCTGATTGCGGCGACAACCTTCGTTTTGGCGCTGAAAGGTCTCGGCAGTCCGAAGCGCGCTCGCGTGGGCAATCTCATTGCGGCGTTCGGCATGATCCTGGCGGTCGGTGCCACCTTTTTCAAACTCAATGATCAGGGCCAGCACCTTCGCCACATCCCCTTGATTCTGTTGGCCATGGCGATTGGCACCATTGTTGCGGTGCCGGCAGCTCGTTTCATGCGCTTTACCGCCATGCCTCAGTTGGTTGCGATATTTAACGGAGTCGGTGGTGGCGCAGCGGCACTCGTCTCGATCACCGAATTTATTCACATCAAATCAACTCATCCGGCGACCTACGTGACGCTCGAAGTTCTGCTCGGCGTGCTGATTGGAACGGTCTCGTTTTCCGGTTCCGCGATTGCCTACGCGAAACTTCAAGAGTTAATGACCGGACGGCCCATTACGTACCCGGGCCAACAGATCATCAACGCGCTCTTCGCAGTGGCCGCCCTGGCGCTCATCGTCACCATATTGGTTACCTCGTCGTCGATGCTGCTGTGGGTGTTGTTGATAGTCGCCTTCGTTCTCGGCATCATCTTTGTTCTGCCAATTGGCGGGGCCGACGTTCCGGTGCTGATCTCTTTGCTCAATGCCTTTACGGGACTCGCCGTGGCCGCCTCGGGTTTCACGCTCGGCAACAACCTGCTCATCGTCGCGGGAACGTTGGTGGGCGCATCGGGAATCCTGCTGACGCGCATGATGAGCGCGGCGATGGGTCGCTCGCTGAGCAACGTTCTGTTCTCCGCATTCGGATCCGTTGTCACCGCGAGCGGCGACGCCGCCCGCGACGACGGGCGAACCGTTCGCTCGGGCACGCCCGACGACGTTGGAGTGCTCCTCGCTTATTCAAACAAGGTGGTCATTGTTCCCGGCTACGGCCTCGCTGTGGCCCAAGCACAGCACGTCGTGCGCGAACTCGCCGACCTGCTCGAATCCAAGGGCGTAGAAGTGAGTTACGCCATTCACCCCGTTGCGGGCCGCATGCCGGGACATATGAACGTGCTGCTCGCCGAGGCCAATATTCCTTACGAAAAGCTCAAGGAGATGGATGAAGCCAACTCCGAGTTGGCGACCGCCGACGTGGCGCTGGTGGTGGGAGCGAACGACACGGTCAATCCCGCCGCCAAGAATGATCCCCATTCGCCGATCTACGGAATGCCGATCATCAACGCTGGCGACGCCCAGAACATTGTTTTTCTCAAGCGTTCAATGCGTCCCGGCTTTGCGGGAATCGAAAACGATCTGCTCTTTGATCCCAAGACGGTTCTGCTCTTTGGAGACGCGAAGGACACTCTCAGCAAACTGGTGACGGCCGTCAAGGCCTCCTAACAACTGAGGTTGCCCTCAAGGAATTGCTCGAAGCACTACTGAGTGAGTTCGTTCAAACGTTGAACCACATCAGCGCTCAGTTCTTGGGCGGCCGCTGCATTGGCGCAGACCTGCTCGGGCGTCGACGCTCCGGCAATGACCGAACTGACAACGTCGTGACTCAGCAGCCACGAAAACGCGAGAGTCAAGATGGGAATCTGAACTTCGTCAGCGAAATTAAGCAGTTCGCTGACGCGACTCGTGAACTCGTCGCTCAACCAGTGTGTTGTTCGCTCGGGGGCCATCAGGGCCAAACGGGTGCCTTCGGGAATTGGTTCACCGGGTCTAACTTTGCCGGTCAGTAGTCCGTTGGCGAGTGGGTAGTAGGGCAGAAAGCCGAGATGAAGCGCCTCGCACTCGGCCAAGACGCCGTCATTTTCTGGCTCGCGCCACAGCAGTGAGTACTGATTTTGAATGGATGCAAACGCTCGATTATCGCTAGCCGCGGATTTGGCTTCACGAAGTTGCGCGACCGAGAGATTGGAGCAACCAATTTCGCGCACCTTTCCCTCGTTGATCAGTTCGTGTAGTGCGCCGAGCGTGTCGGCGAAGGGAACTTTCTCGTCGGGTACGTGAAGTTGGTAGAGATCGATGTAGTCGGTATTCAGTCGACGTAGCGAATCGTCGCAGGCGCGACGCACGTACTGCGGGTGTGCGCCGTAACGCTCGGCGTCGATTGGCAGACCGAACTTGGTAGCGATGAGAACGTCGCTGCGCCGAGAACCGAGGGCGGCGCCCAATAGTTCCTCGCTTTTGGTTCCTCCGTAGATGTCGGCGGTGTCAAAAAAATTGATTCCAGCGTCTATCGCGGCCAATACGACGGCACTCGTACCCGTGGAGTCCAGTCGTCCACCAAAGTTGTTGCAACCTATTCCAATAACGGACGCAGATAGTGAGCCAATGGAGCGATGCTGCACAGAGATTTCCCTTCGTGGCGCGAGATCTTCAGTGTAGGCAAGGGGGCACGTTGCGCTCGGTTCAGATTCGTAACGATCCCTACGCCTTTAGGGTTATACGAGTGATGCGCGTCAGTGATTCCACGGTGCCGCGTTACTACGCGCGGCGACTTCCCGAGCCAACGAAACGCGAACTCGCCAAGAGAGGCGCTCAACTGTTGCGCGTCTTTGCGCGTCGCGTCGGGCCCCTAACGGCCCAGCAGCTATTTCGAGTCACTAAAGCTCCCATCGACACCACGCGCCTCGCGCGTCCCCTCCGGCTGGCCTTCGAAGAGGTGGGTGGAACGTTTGTAAAGTTCGGCCAGATCATCGCGTCATCTCCGGGGCTGTTCGGCGACGAATTGAGCGATGAGTTTCGCTCCTGTCTCGACACCGGTCCCGTGGTGGCCTACGAGGACGTTCGACGCGTCATTGAAGATGAGTTGGGCGTTGTTCTCGAAGAGGTCTTCGCGCACTTCGAGGAAACGCCCATTGGACAAGCGTCGATCGCGGTGGTTCATCGCGCAACTCTTCACGACGGCACGGACGTCGCGGTAAAAATTTTGCGTCCCGGTATTGAGCACCTGGTGGCAACGGATCTCGACTTGATGGAGCCACTGTTTGGCGTGCTGGTTCGCCAAACCGGCGCCCAGTTGGCTGGCGCGACGTTGCAGCAACTCGACGGCCTGCGAATCCAAATTGGTGAAGAGTTAGATCTTCGCAACGAGGCGCGTGCGCTCGGGCATTTTCGCGCTCTCACGGAAAAATCGGGTCTGGACCTCATCGCTGTTCCGCGTCCGTTCCTCGAGTTCTCATCGCGCAACGTACTCACCATGGAGTTTCTCGATGGGGTGGCGATTGACGATTTTGCAATGGTCAAAGAGTTGGGACTCGATCCCGCTCCGCTGATTGACCAACTGATTCGCGGGTTCTTCATGATGACGGTTCGCTGGGGAACTTTTCACGGCGACGTTCACGCCGGAAATCTGTTGTTACTGCGCGACGGTCGAATCGGAGTGATCGACTGGGGAATCGTTGGACGCCTCGATGAGGCCACGCACCACTTCTTCGTGCGCATGTTGTCGGCGGTGCTCGGTGACGAATCAGCGTGGGACGACGTCACCCAACACATCTTGCAAAATTACGGTCCGTCGGTTCGTGAAGCCATGGGCATGAACGACCAACAACTGACGGCCTTCATGCGATCAATGATCGAACCAATTCTGCTGCGACCTTTTGGCGAGGTGTCCTTTGCCGAGATGATGAACGTCACGCAGGTCCAAGTGGCGCAAGCTAACGGTGTCTCGTTCCAAAACAGATCGTTGCGAGAACTGTTTCGTCGGGTGCGCCTGCAACGAAAAATCCATCGGATGGCCGTCGAAGGTGGCGGACTGATGACCGATTTCGATCGAGGAAATTTTCTGTTGGGCAAGCAACTCATGTACTTCGAGCGCTACGGACGGCTCTACTTGTCGGACCGAGCAATCCTGTCGGATCGTGCGTTCTTAGAAGAACTGCTCAGCGAAAGTAACTGACCCCAGTACCATTGACCTACTACGTCAAAGGAGCCGTTCGTGAAGGTCATTGTTGATTTCGATCTCTGTGCGAGCAACGCCGTGTGCATGGGCATTGCCCCCGACATCTTTGAAGTTCGCGATGACGGATTTCTTTATATCTTGAACGAGAACCCTGGTCCCGAGTACACCGAGAAAATGCATGAGGCACGCAACAGCTGCCCCACCGGTGCCATCTCGCTCGAGGAGTAGTTCGTGTCGGGACCTCGCGTCCGATTCGCACCGTCTCCGACGGGATTTTTCCACGTGGGCAGTGCGCGCAGCGCCCTGTTCAATTGGTTTGTTGCGCGCCAAGACCCTGAAGGCGTCTTTATTTTGCGCATTGAAGACACCGACACGGAGCGAAATCGCGAAGAGTGGGTGGATGGAATTGTTTCGGCCATGAACTGGCTGGGCATGCACCCCGACGAGGGTCCGTTTCGCCAGAGTGATAACGCCCCGGCGCACGCGCACGCTCTGTCCTCGCTCATGGCAGCGGGCTATCTCTATTTCTGTGACTGCACCGGTGAGGTCGTGACGGCACGAAAAGGCGCTGACAAGACTCCGGGCTACGACGGATTCTGTCGCGATCGCGCACTAGGTCCCTCGGCGACCGCGGCGTATCGATTTCGCGCGCCGAGCGGTGGCGAGATTGTGGTCAGCGATGACGTTCGCGGCGACGTCAGTTTTTCTCACGACGTGATTGATGATTTTGTCGTGGCCAAACCGTCGGGAGCGGTGCTTTTTGCGCTCGCTAACGTCGTCGACGACCGCGCGGACCGCATCACTCACGTCATTCGCGGTGAGGAGCATCTACCCAACACGCCCCGACAAATTTTGTTGTGGGAGGCGCTCGACGAAGCCAGTGGCGAAAAGATTGCGATTCCTCACTACGCCCACTTGCCCGTTTTGGTCAACGAACAACGAAAGAAACTCTCCAAGCGGCGCGACCCCGTAGCGGTGGAGATGTACCGCGACCAGGGCTATCTTCCCGAAGCCTTCGTCAACTACCTCGCTCTGCTCGGCTGGAGTCCGCGAGGAGATGTGGAAATTGTTGATTCCGACACATGCATTCAACAGTTCCGTTTAAGCGACGTCAGTCATTCGCCGGCATTCTTTGACGTGAAGAAATTGGCTCACCTCAATGGTGAGTACATCCGCGCACTGCCACTGGAGCAGTTCGTGCAACGGTGCTCCCCGTGGACCTCGCCGTGGACCTCGCCGTGGCGCAGTGAACAAGCACCCCCGTGGTCAGATGCTCAGTTCGATGAAGATCGCTTTGCGAAAATCGCCCCTCTCGTTCAAGAGCGGGTCGCACTTTTGTCCGATGTTCCCGCAATGGTGGACTTCCTGTTCCTGGATGCTCCGCTGTTTGATGATGCCGCGTTTGATAAAACGATTCGTCGTGACAGCGTGGCGCAGGAACTGCTCACCAAAGCAATCGAAAAGTTTGGCGAGGTTGACTGGAGCGCCACTGCGTTGCACGACTGCACCATTTTGCTCGGTGAGTCACTTCAGCTCAATCTCAGAAAGGCCCAGGCTCCGATTCGATGCGCCGTTACTGGCCGCCTCGTAGGACCTCCATTGTTTGAATCATTGGAACTACTAGGTCGCGACGTTGTTTTGTCGCGAATTGAGGCGGCATTGACAAAGGCGGCGGCGTGATCTTTGGTCCGATCAAGCTCGTGTTCAAGATCGCAGTCGTCGTCGTGAGTGTGAGCGTCCTTTATTTCGCGGTCACCTTCGTTCAGATATGGCTGCGCGGTCAAGAACATTCCACCGCCACTTCGCAAGCGATCCTCGTATTTGGCACAACGGAAAACAACTGCGTTCCGGGACCGGAACTTTACGTGAGGCTAAAGACCGCACTGGAGCTCTTTAATGCTCATCGAGCACCGCTCATCGCCGTCACCGGTGGACGCAGACCGGGAGACGTCTGTACAGAATCGGGAGCATCCAAAACGTGGTTAGTCAGCCACGGAGTTCCGTCTACAGACATCGTCACGGGAGGCGGAGGCGACACGTGGCAAAACGTTGCGACCATTGCGCCGAAGCTCAAGGCTCGTGATGCCACCCACGTGCTCACCGTAACGGACCCGTTTCACGAATATCGGGCGATGGCTATTTCATCGGCGCAGGGTCTTAGTCCGCAGCCTTCGCCCGTTTCGCACGCCGCTGTTCACGGTCCCGGACTATGGATGTACTACGCAAAAGAGACAGTTGAAGTCGGAGTCGCCCGGTTTGTCGGCTTTCACCTTCTCAGTTCTTGGCTACACGTTGGCTAGTAGTTGGCAACTCGTCCGCGGGCTCGGGTAAACTCCTACAGCCCTTCGGGGGTGGTGTAATTGGCAACACAACTGGTTCTGGTCCAGTTATTCAGGGTTCGAGTCCTTGCCCCCGAGCGACGTTGACGGGAGTGGTTGCACACTTTCGTCAACTTCATGGTCCCATCGTCTAGTGGCCTAGGACATCACCCTCTCAAGGTGGAGGCACGGGTTCGAATCCCGTTGGGACTGCGATTGAAATCTGTCACGACATCGTGAACAGTTGAACCTGTGAAGGCTATCCAAAGCGTTCACCTTTGGGTTGGTAGTCGCGGTTGGATCAATTTTTGCAACTTGATGGATTTACCTCTAAAGGACCAGCCAACGTTCAGGTGGCGTAGTTTGCCGAGATATCGCAACGTGACGTGGCATCGAAGGTCAACGGTTTCTGTGCGAACGCGCCAATGCGACTCGTGAATGGGCCTACTGGGTGGAGATTTGGCTCGCGCGTCATAAACAGCTCGAGGAGTTTTGCGATGAACGCCCCGGTGCGGTCGCACATTTCTGTAGCAGTCAATAGTTTCGTTGAGAACGTTCCAGGAAACCCGGACCGATTCAATACGTGACGGCTCAAGTTGTACTGCCTGCGATGGGTATTCAGTGAGGTGAGCCCGTGACCCGCGCGGGCGACGAGAACTCTCCGTTTCTGGCATAGACCGTCACGGAATAACTGCTGTTCACAGTCGCGGCGAACTGGGCAGTACGGACTCCTTTGACCGTTGAACAGGAATTGCTGCCACCGATCTGGCAAATCCAGTAGTAGGCAATGCCACTGCCGACCACCTTGGGCGCACTCCAGGACAATTTGATGCACCCCTTGCAGCCTGTCGCCGTGAGCGCCGTCACCGGCCCTGGGGGACTAGGAGCGTGAGCGCTTGACGGAGTTGCAAATACCGGATGCGACGGCTGATTCGTTCCGAAAGCGTTCGTCGCGGTCACCGTCACTGAGTATGACGTGCCATTGGCGAGGCCGGATATGGAACAGTGCGTCGCTGACGCACTGACGCACGAAATGCCGTTAGCGGTTGCGGTGTATTTCATCAGCGCACTTCCGCCATCACTGATTGCGGTCCATGACACTGCGATGGAGTGGTTACTCGAAAGCGCAATGGGATTAATCACCGTCGGCGCAGTTCCAATGGCTATGGCGCTAATCGCCGCGGAGGCAGAGCTGATACCAACCCGATTCTTGGCCGAGACCTTGTACGAATATCTAACACCGTTAAGTACAAATCCCAGGTTGCAGGCCAACACCGTCGGCGCGCAAGTGGCAGATAACGTCGGATGATTGGCGGCGACAGCCGTGACGACGTATCCAGTAATCGGAGCCCCACCGTCGAACGTTGGTGACACGTAGTCGACGTGCGCCGAACCGCTGCTAGTCAACACCTTCTTGATTGTTGGAGCCAACGGTGGTCCTACATCGGTGACTTCAATCGGCGGCGACGGAGGACCTGAGCCAATCTTTGAGGTGGCGACGACGACCACCGCGTACTGACGGCCAGGAGTCAGTCCGCTGATCACACACGAGAGTGCGGTGGTCGTACACGAGTGCGAGCCCGCGCGTGCGGTGTAGGAGGCGGGTTTGGGACCGGTATTGGCATCTGGCACGTGCCAGCTCACTGTCATCTGACCAAGTTGACCGCCCGCCGAAACATAGTTCGGGGCGTTAGGCGGCGGTGTGCCGCTAAACGCTAGGAATGGAACTTTGATCGTCGATGAAGCAATTGGATACACGTAGCCCACCACGAGACATTTTCCGAGCGCCATGCAGCCCACTCCGCCGACGTAAGAGTCCTCGGACGTCGGATCCGTCGTCGCGCTGTAGGGACTGATGACGGGGTACGTTGAAAATTTGCCCCCCGTGTGATCGGTGGAAACTGCCACCTGACTGTTTCCGTTCTCGAGCAAATAGTCCCCGACGGTCACGCAATAGGTCGCAGATACACATTTGATCGAGTAGAGAAAATCATTGGGATCACCCACTGCGTTCGAAGGCGAGTCGGTGATTACTGTTTTCGACCACGTTCCGTTGGAGTAGGTGGATGTCACCATGGCGCCATATCCGCCGGCGAGTGAATCAAAGCCTCCCGCTGCGACACATAGTGAACTTGATACGCACGAGACTGAATTGAACTCCCCGAGCCACGGTACGGTCGAGCGATCGGGGGCCGGGAATACCGCGGTACCCCAGATCCCATTAGTTAGCGGCACGGTCGCGTACTGGGGGTAGAAATTATCGCTCGGATTGATCACGTAGCCCACCGCTTGACAATTTCCAGCACTCCAGCATGAGATCGCCTCGAGACTGCTGAGCGACTGAACTTTCTGGGCAGTTGACCAGCCGGAGCCAGTATCTATTGATACTTCAGCGGTGATGTTGTCACTCCCGACAAGGATGCACCACGACGCACCCACACAGGTCACCGACTGTGCGGGCTGGCCCAAATCGGGTGGCGCGACGTTGGACCAAACACCGTTGGATTCGTTCGCCAGAATCTCAGCGGAGTCCGACACGACGAACGCTGCACAGTCTCCCGGTGCGCCACACGAGATTGATCCGTAATAGGCCTCGGAACCCGATGGGCTAAGGATGTCATTCAGCACAACTTCGCTCGTCAATTTTTCGTTGACGTATGTTTCTACGTACATTTGCACTCTGCCCCTCGCGTTCACGAAACCACCGAGCACTTCGCACGTTGTGCTCGTGGGGCACGTGACGTCCAAATACATCGCCGATCGCTCGAGGTATACGTCGTTGGGCATCTTGAGTTGATAAATCGAAGTAAACGATCCGTTCGAAAATGACGACGCGGCGCTGCGTGCGTACGTGTCATCCCATAGTCTCCCGGAGGCAAAAACAGCGGTCGCACCCAGCCACGCTGTCGCCACCGGCCCGCTATAACTCGGTCCCATGGTGGGCGCTGACCATGCAGACGAGGTTTCGACGATATTGGCAAGGGTTGTCGAGCCCCCTACGCCAATCGTTTCTAGCGCTGAGCAGTTCACCGTGTTGGTGCAACTCAAAGATTCAATTTTCGACGCCGAAGTGCTGAGATCAACCTGGACCCCTTGTGACCACGTGCCGTGCGTCTCGGTAATTGTAAGGCTGTGCCACGGATCACTATGGGCGAAGCGCCCTCCGGCCACACAGTTCGAGACGTCTGCGCACCACAAGGTGTCGAGCGAGAAGTCGGTCGTCGTGGCCGGCGGCACGAGAATTTGAGCCGCCGAAAACACTCCGGCCACTGACGACGCTGCAAAGGACCCGTAGCCGGTGCCCGTCCAATAGTTTCCAACGGCGACGCAGTTCAGCGCTCCAAAACACTTCATCGCGGTCACCGTTGAACCGGACGAGTCTTGGCTCGCGGGCAACGCAATCGTATGGAATGACGACCAGACCCCCTGCGACTCAGTTACAGAAAATCGTCGACGCTTTCCGCCGTTGGCGTTGTACTGGCCAGTCGCCATGCATTTTCCGGCTGAGGTGCAGGCGACCGAATCCAAAAGGGTCTGGCTAGAGGTGAGATCGGGAATTGCAACAGCGATAGGGGTTTTCCAGATGCCCGCCACTTCTTGGACAGCGACGGCAATCGAAGAGTTGGAACCTTGGGTTTGGCCCACGCTCCAACAGTTGCCCGCCGAGACGCAGGAAATTGAGGCCAACCGCGTCGCCAAACTCGTCGGTGGATGAGCAGCGAAGTACGTTCCAGTAAACGAAGTAGGTGCTGCGACGGTCGATGCGCTAGACCACGCCCCTTTAACCCGTGAGACCACAAATGACTTGAAACTTTGCCCACCAGAGTTTGTGGGGGTGGTGTAGGTTCCCACGCCATCACATCGAGCAGAGCTCGGGCACGCCAAGCTCGCGGTTTGAGAGTTGAAGTACTGCTGAGTGACCGCGGGGTATTGGCCCACGGTTCCGTCTTGGAGATTGGTAATTGCCGCTTCCGCGCTCGTCACCAGCGCCAACGTCGACGACAGAATCAGGGAAGAGACCACGAATGATCGAACGCCCCTCAAAAAAAATTGACGAGGCACCTTGCTCCTGACGCGGACAATTTTGATTGACCGATTGAGTTGGACAGTACTGCAATTCAAGGGTGACTAACAGTTTCGCGAATTCACTATCGGGATCCCAGCGGATTGCCCATGGTGCTGATCAGTTGATGGCCAAACGGACTGCAATGCCTAACGACGATCAATTAGGTCAAGAGTTCGAAAATATGCTCTTGCCAGTCAAATTTGGCACGTCCACTTATCTCAGCGCCATCGTCGCGTGTAGATGAGCGTCGAGGAGTCGGAGGAAGGGAGTCTGATATCGGCACCATCAGTTAATTTGTGGCAGCCGGAATTCGGACGTTTAGGGAAGAAAGCAACGAACAAATCGTTGCCTTGACAATCCCGGGATCGCATTGAGCACTCGCAGCAGTTGCTGCGGCTCGGCTGATCGTGCTCCACGAATCATCCTGGGTTAGCAGTTCAACAATTGCTTGCGCGAAAGACTCCGGATCGTTTGCAATTCTGCATTCGACGTGATCTCGGAACGTAAAGCCGTCAAAAGCCAACGTGGTTCCTACAACTGGCACTCCTAGTGCAGCGCTTTCTCCGACCTTTCCTTTGATACCCGCCCCAATTCTCAGTGGGGCAATTGCGACTCTTGCCGTTTCATAGATGGGACCGACCTCGTCGACAAAGCCAACAATGTCGAGTCCCGGTCGATCAAGACTTTGGATCTCGAGAGGCATGTTGGCGCCCACCACGCGCAAATTTGCCTCCGGAAGCTGCTCAAGAACTAATGGAAGGATCTCATTGACGAACCAGTGCACAGCGTCGATATTCGGAGTGTGCCAAAAGTTGCCAACGAAAAGCATTCCAGCACGACCCGATACGGTCGCCGTGTCGTTGCGCGAACGGTGAATGGTAGGAATCGTGAATGTAGTGAGGTCGGGAACGAGTCCGTGAAGAACGTCACCCTCGGATTCGGTCACGACAACGGTGGCATCGGCGGCAAGTGCCATCGCGGTTTCGATGACGTGGAATCGCTCGACGTCCGCGTCGTGAACGTCGCCGAGTCCGGCGTCGAGAGCGGACTGTGCGCGCATGAAATGCAGATCCACCGTGTCGTAGATGAGAGGAATAGTGGGAACGACCCTGCGAATTATGGGCTCCCAACACCACATTGGCTCGGGTCGGGAAACCAAAACGGCGCACAACGCTTCGCGGTGATCCTGTAATTGTTGCTCAATAGAAATCATGTGGTCCAGCAGTTCGACGCCTAAGGCAAGAAGTTCGCGCTCGAGCTTGCTAGAGGATTCCGGTTGGAAAGTTCGAAATTTTACGTCGAAGCCGAGAGCGACAAGGATCTTCATGATCTCGACGATCCGAACTGATCCCGCGTCGCGCGACACGTCAGGGATGTTCTCGTCAATTATGAGGAACTCGTTGGAAGTCAACGAAACCAACGACTTTTCGATCGCCGAACTACTGACTGACGTGGGACTGACGTTTGGCGGGGAAACGGAACTTCGCTGCAGTGATTGTGCCGTTCGTCGAGCAACGGAGCGAAAAATTCGATCAGCTTTCTCGACGCCGCTGGCGTTGAGGAGTCGGTGACTTACGACGTGCTGAGTAGTCGTGTCCAATCCGTCGACGTTTAACGGAGAGTTTGTTGCACTCTCTTTGAAACGAAGGGTCGCCGCTCGCTCGAGAATGAACTGTTGGCGGGACTCCTCGGAATGTGAGTGTGTCGTCAAGTCAGAGGAGCCAAACCAAGAATCAATCGTGCCGGAAGTCGACAACACTGAATTCTACGTTCATTCAATATCTGCCATTACCCGGTCGAACGCAATTTTGCAGGATCTCGGGAACTTCGAGGCCGCCACCCGTCTTCAACCTGATGAGGTTTCGATTCACAGCCCCGTTCTAATGATCGATTGATGCCCGCTTGTGGTGTACGGTCGATTTACCGCGCAGGAACACTGCACGCTACAAATTCGGTCCCACGGATCGAGAGAGGCATGTACATGAGACTCATCTCACGCATTAGTACACGATCATTATTTTTGGCAGCCCTTTGCGTTGCAAGCACTGGAGTCGGAATAAGTTCGGCTGGCACGCCCCATGGCTTTACCTACTACGTGGGTTCGCCGGGTGACTCACCCTCATCTGCCACGCTCGCGGTGTGCGAACAGGCCCTCAATACCACGTGCACGTTGCGCACCGCTCTCGCGTTGGCGACTCTCGATGGACCGTCTAAGACGGACACGATTTCGATTCGAACTCTGTCACCAATCACTGTCACTTCCGCCAACGGTCCCTTAGTGGTGCAGTCGATTGGAACGATCTATATCAATGGACGTGGTGTGGCCAAAACGATTCTGACGGGCGCCAACAAGGTTCAGGTGATGGCTGTTGATACGGGCGTAATCGCGTACATAAACAACCTGACTATCGAAAATGGTTACGCCCAAACTGGCTCGGGAGCAGGAGTCAACAACTCCGGCACGCTCAATCTCAACAATGTGAATTTCACGGCCAATATTTCCAGCGGAAGTGGCAGCGCCGTGTATTCGTACGGCACGCTGAACTTGCAAGGTGGCCTGATCTCCGGCAACTTCAATGAAGGCGGTTGTGGCGCGCTCTACGTTGCAGGAACGTCCGCAGTTATTTCCGGCGTCACCGTTGTTCATAACGGATCAGACTGCGGTGGCGGCGTAGCTTTCGAGGGTGGAGTTCAGACGCTAAAGAATAGTTTCATCGGCTACAACACGTCGCGCGACTACGACGATGGCGGCGGTGTCTATATTCGTGGAGGTTCCGCACAGATTGTGAACAACACCATCGTTGGTAATTCATCCGCCGAGTACGGCGGCGGAATTTCGGTGGGCACCGGCAACGTCGTTCTAATCCAGAACAACACGATCATCAATAACGTTGCCTTGCAGGGCGGCGGTGGAATTGCCATTTCGTCCAGTAGCTATCACTTGGTGACGATCGAAGGAAACGTCATCACGGGCAA
>JANXTQ010000019.1 GCA_025352305.1 Actinomycetes bacterium | reverse complement strand
CAAAAATCGACGGGCACGCCTTTTCAGTGATAACGAAAGTTTCGCCGACCGATCGTCGCTGGCAGTTCTTCACGGTGTCCTGGTCAGATCACGACCATGCGTCCCTCACGGGATTTGGTTACTGGCGCTACGGACAATGGGAACTCACCGACACCGGGTACTCACGTCCTGGTTGTACGCAGAGTTCGAAGAGCGGGCCAATGAATTTGACTGTCCCGAAATTGATCGTCGCAAGTTTCGGGCTGCACTGCTAACTCAGCCGATCGAGCCTTCCATCTGCAACTCAATGAGCCGGCTCCACTCAACGGCGTACTCCATGGGCAACGTGCGCGTCACGGGTTCAATGAACCCGTTGACGATCATTCCCATTGCTTGAGCTTCGTTGAGACCTCGACTCATGAGGTAGAACAACTGATCATCGCCAATCTTCGAGACGGTGGCTTCGTGACCAATAGACGCGTCTTGCTCGCCCACCTCCATATATGGCTTGGTTTCCGACGTGGACATCTCATCGAGGATGAGAGCGTCGCAGCGTACGTAGGACTTTGATCCCGTCGCGCCCTCTTCCACTTTGACGAGCCCGCGATATGTCGTTTGACCACCATCTTTGGAAATGGACTTGGAAATGATCGTCGACGTGGTCTCGGGAGCGCAGTGGACCATCTTGGCCCCGGCGTCTTGGATCTGTCCGGGTCCGGCGTAAGCCACGGAGAGAACTTCTCCGGATGCCTTAGGTCCCATGAGATAGACCGACGGGTACTTCATGGTTAATTTCGATCCAATATTTCCGTCAATCCACTCGACGTGAGCTTCAGTTTCGGCGCGAGCCCGCTTGGTCACGAGGTTGTAGACGTTGTTAGACCAGTTCTGAATGGTGGTGTAAGTAATTCTCGATCCCGGAAGAGCAATGAGCTCCACCACCGCAGAGTGCAATGAGTCACTCGAGTAGACCGGTGCCGAACAACCTTCGACGTAGTGAACTTGGCTGCCCTCGTCCGCAATAATCAAAGTGCGTTCGAACTGACCCATGTTCTCGGTGTTGATTCGAAAGTACGCCTGCAGCGGCTGATCAACTTTTACGCCCGGCGGCACGTAGATGAATGATCCACCGGACCACACCGCAGAGTTGAGAGCGGCGAACTTGTTGTCATTGGGCGGGATGACCGTTCCAAAGTATTTCTGGACGAGTTCGGGGTACTCACGAATGGCGGTGTCCATGTCGCAAAACAGCACCCCCATCTCTTCGAGGTCGGCACGGTTGCGGTGAAAAACAACTTCGGATTCGTACTGTGCCGTAACTCCCGCTAAGTACTTGCGCTCCGCTTCGGGAATTCCGAGACGCTCATAGGTGTTCTTAATCGCGTCGGGTAGGTCTTCCCATTTATCGACCTGTCCCTCAGTGGGCTTCACGTAGTAATAGATGTCGTTGAAGTCCAAGTCGGGCATGCGATTGGCGAACCACGGCAACATGGGCTTTTTTTCAAAACGCTTCAGCGCGTTCAGTCGAAAGTTCCGCATCCACTCAGGTTCCGATTTAATGTCGGACATCTCACGAACAATGGCCTCGTTTATGCCCTTTTTTGGCTTGAAGACGGGCAGTGACTCGTCGCTCCAGCCCAGTTCGTACCGGCTGAAATCCAGTTTTTCGACGGTCATCGGTTCTCCTAAACGAGTTACTCCTATCTCGATAGTAACAAGGTCCCGGCTTGACGTGACCGTCGAGGCTGGCAGAGTGTCTCGGTGAACCCGCGCCCCACTGCTCATAAACGGCCCCACGACATCATCCGCCACGGCGACACTCGCGTCGATCCGTACTACTGGCTGATGGATCGTGATGACCCCGACGTCATTGCTCATCTAGAAAGTGAAAACACGTATCTCACCGAGGAACTTGCCCATCTAGAACCGCTTCGCGATGAACTGTTCAACGACATCAAGAGTCACGTCGAAGAGACCGATACGTCCGTCGCGGTGAAAAAGGGCGGGTGGTGGTACTTCGAGCGCACCAAGGAAGGGCTCAGTTACTCGATTAGTTGTCGCGCGCCGTTGACCTCACCGGATCAAGAGCCTCCCGTTGTTGACCCCACTACCTCAATTGCCGGCGAGCAAGTGATCTTGGATGAAAATCTCGAAGCCGAAGGACACGACTTCTGCTCAGTAGGAGTTTTAAACGTGAGCCCCGACGAGCAGTGGGTTGCGGTTGGGGTTGATTTCAGCGGATACGAACGCCACACGTTGAGCGTTCGACCCTTGAATGGTCAATCGGAACTCGACGACGTGATTGAAAACGTTTACTACGGCTTCACGTGGGCGAATGATTCGCGACATTTCTTTTACACCACGGTTGATGATGCCATGCGTCCGTACCGGGTATGGCGCCACGAGATTGGCACCGACGCAACTAGCGACGTCGTCATATACGAAGAAAGTGATCCGCAGTTTTCGCTGAGCGTCGCGCGAAGTCGTGATGACGCGGTGATTTTGGTGATGATCGGCTCTAAGACCACATCAGAGGTTCGATTCCTTGACGCCAATAATCCCACCGCATCGCTCGAGGTCCTAGAAGCTCGTCGCACCGGTGTTGAGTACGACGTAGAGCACTGGCACGACTCTGCGGGCCGCGGTTGGTGGCTAAAGGTCACCAATGACGACGCCACCGATTTTCGTCTCGTCGCGAGAGAAGACGACGGGTCAACGTGGAACGAACTCGTCGCTCACCGCCCCGGCACTCGCCTCGAAGGCGTGGACGCCTTCTCTACATTTTTAGCTCTCAGTGAGCGATTTGAGGGATCGGCGACGGTGCGACTGGTCTCACTTCTTCACGAAAAAGATCCCTTCGGAACTGACGTCATCGAGCGCTCTCGAATCGTTCGCGCCGAGGTGGATCCGAGCACCGTTGTCGTAGAAGCGAATCCGGAGTTCGAGACCACGTACGTGCGAGTTCTCATGACCTCGCTCGTCACGCCACGAACCGTGACCGATTACAACGTCTCTTCGGGCGTATCGACAGTTCGCAAACGACAGAGCGTCCGAGGAGATTTCAACGAAAGCGATTACGTCACGTCGCGGCACTGGTTCGCCGCCAGCGATGGAACCAAGATTCCCGTCTCTTTTGTTTCTCGCCGTGATTTGGTGGACGTTGATGACCAGGGCCGAATGAAACCACACGCGCCCACTCCGCTGGTGCTCTACGGCTACGGCAGTTACGAAATATCGATCGATCCTTCTTTTTCGGCCATCCGACTCTCACTACTCAATCGAGGGGTGATCTTCGCGATAGCTCACGTTCGCGGCGGGGGCGAGATGGGCCGAGCGTGGTACGAGATGGGCAAGATGGCCCAAAAAGCGACGACCTTCAGCGATTTTGTCGCCGTGGCCAAAGCGCTCGTCGACGAGGGCTGGACCACGCCAGCGCAGTTGGCCGCGCGGGGCGGCTCTGCGGGAGGACTGTTGATCGGTGCGGTCATCAATTTGGCCCCCGAGTTGTTTAAGTGCGTGGTCGCCGACGTTCCCTTTGTTGATGCGCTCACGACCATGCTCGACGACACGTTGCCGCTGACGGTCGGAGAGTACGAAGAGTGGGGTAACCCCGATGCCAGTGCCGCGGTTTATCGGACAATGAAGTCCTACTCTCCCTACGACAACGTTCGAAGTACTAACGACGACGGAAGTGAACGTATCTACCCCCACGTTTTCGCCGCGGGTGGGCTGAATGACTCACGCGTTGGCTTTTGGGAGCCCGCCAAGTGGGTTCAACGTCTACGCGACGCCAACGAGAAAAATGTGGTCTATCTCAAAACTGAAATGGGTAACGGTCACGCCGGGCCGAGTGGTCGATACGACGCGTGGAAAGAGGAAGCGGAAGTATTGAGCTTCCTCGTCAGCGAGATCACTCGTTTATAGATCAGTGATGGGTGGTTGTGGTCGTCGTGGGAGCGACGTGTCCTCCCGAGTTCTGCAGGAAAGCGCCGATTCCCAGGAGCACCGATAGGCCCAGGATGACAATGACGATCACCCGACCTGATCCGGAGCTAATTCGAGGACCGTGAAATGAGCGTTCGAGCGCCCAGCGTTCATTGTGCTTGGCGCGCGTCATTGAGGCCGAGGTTGACTCCACGGGAGAGGTGTCGGAAAATACGTAGGGGCGTTCGGGGTCGAGGCGAGGACGAAGTGGTTCGGAGCGAGTGCGCGGAACGTCTCCCTCGTCGAGCAGTCGTACGCCGCGATTGACTTCGTAAGGAGCAGGCGGTGCCGTCGGCGGGGCGTCGGGGCTGAAGTGATGATTGTGAACCTGTTCGTCGTGACGCAGTTTTCGCCAACGTAGCGTCGACACCACTACTGCCAACAGGGCGACAACGATCAGTACCAACAGCGCCACGGTCTTAAGCATGGGGTCCGTTAGACATCGACGTTCGCCTCGGCGTCACTTCCTGCACAAAAGCGAGCGTAGTGAACCTCGCCACTCACGCGGAGAAGGACCCGAATCCGCCGCGGTAGTAAACGAGCGGCGTACCCGTGAATGACTCAATACGTTGCACCGCGGCGACAGCAATGTCATGATCACCGTGCGTCGTCACCGACAGGATGGTCGCCTCCAAGTGAGCCAACGCTCCCGAGAGCAGCGGAGCGCCATTGATTCCGCCACTCCAACCAACTCCGGAGAATTTGTCCGTTCCCGAGGCGCCAAATAGCCGGGCGAGGTCTTCTTGGTTCGACGACAAAACGTTGATAGCGAGCGTGCGAACTTGGGCAATCTGGGGCCAGGACGAACTGTTGGTTCGCGCCGAAAATGAAACCAGTACCGGATCAACGCTGAGCGATCCGAAACACTGGCACGTGAATCCGAGGGGGCCTGAGGATCCGGTGGCCGTGACCACGACAACACCCGTTGCAAAATGT
>JANXTQ010000272.1 GCA_025352305.1 Actinomycetes bacterium | reverse complement strand
GCCTTCCTCGGAATCTCTGTTCGACCCCCCACGCCGTCGTGGGGCAACATGATTAACGAGGGCCAGTCAACGTTGCCCAATTCGGAATATCTGGTCGGATTTCCGAGTCTCGCCATCTGTCTTTTCTTGTTGTCTCTCAATTTCATGGGTGACCGGCTACGTAGCTTCTTTGATGTGACTGAGGTGAAACTGTGAGCGGTCCCGCGGAGAGTCAGCCATCGCCCGTCCTGCTTGAGGTGCGCGAACTGTCGACCACCTTTAAAACTGGTCGAGGAGACCTGCGAGCCGTCGCCGACGTGTCCTTCGACCTGGGTCGCGACGAAACGATTGGGATAGTGGGCGAATCGGGATCAGGCAAGACCGTCCTATCGCGCACGATCATGGGACTTCAGCCGCGCTACGGGGTCGAGGTCAGGGGCTCCATTCTTCTCGACGGCAACCAGATCGTCGGCGCTGACGAATCCGATTTGCGCTTGCTCTGGGGTAAAGAAGTCGCAATGATTTTCCAGGATCCAATGACGTCGCTTAATCCGGTCACCAAGATCGGTAAGCAGATTGCCGAATCCCTGCGTGTTCGAATGGGCCAGTCAAAGCAAGAAGCCAAGCTGAACGCGTTACATCTACTCGCCAAGGTAGGAATTCCGTCGCCGGAACAGCGCTTCGACAACTATCCGAACCAACTGTCCGGTGGAATGCGCCAACGAATCATGATCGCCATTGCCTTGGCGTGTGGTCCGCAACTTCTGCTCGCCGATGAACCCACTACCGGACTCGACGTCACGATTCAGGCTCAGATTTTGAATCTGCTTGAAGAACTGAAGACGGAAAACAAAATGTCCGTCGTCTTGGTGACCCACGACCTCGGCGTCGTGGCACACCGAACTGATCGCATCATCGTCATGTACGCCGGACGAATTGTTGAGATCGGTACCACGCACGACATCTTCTTTCGCTACCACATGCCGTACACCGAAGCGCTCCTCACCTCGACGCCCAAGGTGTCCAACGCGAGTCACACTCGCCTCGCGACCATTCCTGGTCGACCTCCCGATCTACTTAATCTGCCGCCCGGCTGTGCGTTCTCGCCGCGTTGCGCCTACGCCACCGATCTGTGCCGCAAGGAACGTCCGCCGTTGATTCCCTCGGAGGACCCGAGTCACCTCTTTGCGTGTTGGCATCCCATTGCGCTCGGCGCCGCTCGGGTGAATGCGCCCCTGGTTTCAAGTGACGGAGTGACCCATGAGTGATACCAAAGTTCTTCTCGAAGTTCGCGATCTTCACGTCGAGTTTCGAAAGGGCCGTCAGGTGGTTAGCGCCGTCGCTGGTCTCAATTTCGACGTCTATGAGGGTGAAACCCTCGGGCTCGTCGGCGAATCCGGCTGCGGAAAGACAACAACCGGACGAGCACTGATGCGCATTGTTGAGCCGACGCGGGGCTCGGTCAAGCTAGACGGTGTCGAATTAACGACCCTCAAGGGCTTGTCCCTGCGTAGTGCTCGTCGAAAGCTTCAAATGATCTTTCAAGACCCCATCAGTTCGTTGAATCCTCGGCGTCGAATCCGTGACATTGTCGCCGAACCCCTCGACTGCTGGAAAACAGTTCAGGGCAAAGAACGTGATGACATTGTGTGGGACCTACTCACGCAGGTCGGAATCGACCCTGAGGTATACGGAAATCGGTTTGCCCGTCAGTTCTCTGGTGGTCAGTGCCAACGCATCTCCATTGCTCGTTCACTGGCCATGAAGCCTCAGATGTTGATTTGCGACGAAATGGTGTCCGCCCTCGACGTTTCCATTCAGGCTCAGATATTGAACCTGCTCGAAGACCTGAAGGCTGAGTACAACCTCACGTTGTTGTTTATTGCTCACGATCTGGCCGTTGTGAAGAACGTCAGCGACCGCGTTGCGGTTATGTACCTGGGCAAGATCTGCGAGATCGGGCCGTCGGACGACATGTACAAAGAGCCAGCCCATCCCTATACGAAGTTTCTGCTGAGTGCGGCGCTTGAAGCCGATCCCAACTCGCCGCCGAACTCTGACACCCTCTCGGGTGAGCCGCCCAGTCCGCTCAATCCCCCGAGCGGCTGTCGTTTTCGTACTCGTTGTCCCTACGCCACCGAAACGTGTGCTGAACAAGAACCACCGATGCGCAGCGTTGCCCCCGGGCACCAGGTCGCGTGTCACTACCCACTGATTCCCGTTCGCGCCGCGTAAATCCGCTGTCGTAAGCCCTGAACTACTCCACAACTAAAACGTCCCCCGACACCGCTAAGGAGTCGGGGGACGTTTTAGTTTGGCGTGCTATTCAGCGGGCTGCGCCTCAGTGCTCTCATCTAGTTCAGCGGCCGCCGTGACCTCAACTGATTCCTCTGACTCCGGGGCGCTCGTCGAATCCTCGACCGGCTGCGCTGCCTCCGATGATGCTGCGTCCGCGTCACTCTTCGGCGCAACCTCGGTGGCGTACTCCGCCCACGCGGCCTGCGCTTCGGTCTCGGGGGTGAATTCGCTGTAGTCGTAGGTTCCGATGTAGTTACCTTCGGCGTCATAGGCGTGTGAACCAAACGCTTCTCGATACTCAGCGGACACTTCGCCACCATCGGCGGCCTGCTTGATGGACAGACTGATTCGACGACGAGCCGTGTCGAGTTCAATGATCTTGACCCACAGCTCTTCACCGGGCGTAACGACCTGGTCCGGTGACTCCACGTGGTGAGCGGCCATCTCCGAGATGTGTACGAGTCCCTCAATGCCGTCTCCGACCTGCACGAAGGCACCGAACGGCACCAACTTCGTGATGCGGCCGTAAACCAGCTGATCAACGCTGTGCGAGTCAGCAAACTCCTGCCACGGGTCACCCTGGGTGGCCTTCAGTGACAACGAGATGCGCTCCTTTGAAAAGTCCACATCGAGCACTTCGACGTCCACTTCGTCGCCCACCGCCACGACCTGCGAGGGGTGATCAATGTGCTTCCAGCTGAGCTCAGAGACGTGAATGAGTCCGTCCATTCCTCCCAGGTCCACGAAAGCACCAAAGTTGACGACTGACGAAATGACTCCGTGGCGTCGCTCGCCCGGCTTCAAATTGTTCAGGAAATCGCCACGTTGTTCCTTCTGGGTCTCTTCGAGCCACGCGCGGCGCGAGAGCACGACGTTGTTGCGCGAGCGGTTGAGCTCGATGACCCGCGCACGCAG
>JANXTQ010000269.1 GCA_025352305.1 Actinomycetes bacterium | reverse complement strand
AAGTCGCAACCGATGTCGACAAGGAGTCTCTCCAGAACGATTTGGAGCTGAGATTTGAAGAGGTTGCCCGGATCCTCGCAGACCTCGATATGGACGCAATCTGGGCTGAGGCAGAATTACGCGAAAGACGCAAACTGATCGAGAATCTCCTCGAATGGATCAAGGTGTTTCCCGATCACCTTGAGGTCAAAGTATTCGGGAGTCCACAAATCACAGTGCTTCTCTCGGAAGTGGGACTCAAGGTACCGGAGAATGTTGGTGTCGAAGGCGGGACTTGAACCCGCACGCCCTTTCGAGCACCAGCCCCTCAAGCTGGCGCGTCTGCCTATTCCGCCACTTCGACGTGGGTGAACATTCTAACGCCGATTACATAGGACTCGGATTAACGACCGGCGGGGCGTAGCCCCAAGTTGGAACTTCGTCGACAAAACTTTGGAGAGCAACACTGCCGTAAACACCGGCGACGTTTGTTGACCAGGTCACGATTGACGGCAAGGTAAATAGCGGTCGTTCCCACGCCTGAGTTGTGATCTGGTGATCGATTTCGAGCCACGTAGAAGCCGCGTCATTTGCGTTAAATGTGTCGAGCGCCGACGCGTACCACTGGTCGATGAGCAGTGACCTCCAGCCGAGATCGAGTGAGTCACCGTAGTTGTGACCAATCCACGATCTCGCGGTCAGCGAGGTCACCTGGTTCGCGGTCACGGTAAATATCCCCGCGTCGGCGTGTCCGTGCGCCAACAGTGCAGCCACCGCCTGGTCGCTACTGACGTTCACTAATCGGGTTGCTACTCCCGCACCGCGCCACTGATCAAGCACGTTGCTCGCGACCATGCGGTCGAATCGAGAGGGTCCAATCGCGACGGTGACCACGAGTGGCCCCCCGTTGGGAGTTCGCCACAACGAACTCTTCTTTACGAAGCCCGCTGCGCTCAGAACTCCCGGAGCACAGGTCACGCAGTCCTGATTGGCTTGAGTTGGAATAGTCGTGTTGATCGGAGCTGGTGATTGATTGATGGGCCCCGTTCCGACCGTGCCCGAGTAGAAATGTTGTCCCTGCGAGTAAAGAACCGAGGCGCCCAAGCCCGGCGAGTAGGTAAGCGAGCCGACGGTTTGATTGATCAGGCGTTGGCGATCCAGCGACCAACTGAGAAACTGTCGCACCGCGAGTTGGGAACTGAGAACTCGGTGCGGCGAGAAGCCGACAGTGACGATGCGATTGGAAGAACCAATATGTCCGTCGAGGGTGGCCGAATTCGTCAGTCCGTTCAACTGAGTAGGTGACATGGTCGTGCGGTAGTCCGCGAAGTTCGATCCACGAAACAGTGCCGGTAAGAGATTCGTTCGTACGTTGATCTGATCGAAATGAACTCGCGCCCCTTTCCACTGTTCGTTGCGCACGAGAACCGCACCACTCGACGAGATGCTCTGAAGTTGGTAGGGACCGAGGCTCGGTTCGCTCTCCAGGGTTTCCAACGAACACGTCAGTGGGCGGTCGCGCTGGCCAACGTCGCGAAACAGTGACGTCCAGTCCGAGTACGGCTGAGCAAAAACGACGCGGACTTTGTCGTCACTGCTACTGACTTGCAGGGAACCAATGTCGCGGTAACCGTCGACACTCGAACTCTGAAGCGCACGAGCGCGCAGGTACCACTGCAGTAAATCCTCGCCATTAAACGCCAGGCCGTTGGACCAGAGCCACGTGGTGTTGAGCGTATAGACGACCGTCTGGGGTGACAGTGAGACCAACTCGGCTTGCGTGATGGGTCCCGAGGCGCCAATGAAGTTACCGGTCGGATCGTTGGTAAACGCCGACGGACGAACGAGGTCCAGTACGGCGCGCAGCGAATCATTCGCGCCACTGCCGTAGTAGTAACACCCCGTTATAGGCCCGGGAATAGAGAGAGTGAGTACCGTCGGAACTTTGGGTTTAACGACCGCCGACACGGGTGCAGTGAGTGCCGCGCTTAGAGTAACGGCGACGACGGCGAGGAGCCAGCCCCGTTGGCGCACGGCCTTACTGGAGGCGAAGGTCAAGCGTCAAGGTCGCGAAGGCGAAAACCAGTGCGACCGCAATGGTGATGCGGTCAAGGTTTCGCTCCACCACGGTGGAACCTTGAGCCATCGAGCCCATTGAACCACCCATTAAGTCCGAGATACCCCCGCCGCGCCCCGAGTGCATGAGCACGAGGAAAATCAGCGCGATGGCGCTGGCTGACTCAATAATGATGGTTATCCACGTGAACACCGTCACGACCTCCGATTAACGGGTTCTACCGTAGCAGTCGTTCGCCGCGCCGACAATCTCGGCGAACTCCGGCGCTTTGAGACTGGCCCCGCCAACGAGAAATCCGTTGACGGCTCCGTAACGCGCGATCTCGGCGGCGTTGGACGCTCGCAGTGAGCCGCCATAAATGACCGGGGTGAGGTCGCGCACACTCGCGGGAAGCGCGTGGCGAAGCACTGCGGCCATTTCGGCAATCTGTGCGGTTTCAGCGGTGACGCCGGTGCCAATGGCCCAGATTGGTTCATAAGCAATAACCAGTTCGCCGTCACTAGCGGCCCCAATGGCGCTACGAATCTGATCGGTGACGAACGCCTCGTGCTCACCACATTCACGAACCTCGGCGGATTCACCCACGCAGAGGATCGGAGTCAGTCCCCCTCGACGAACGGCGTCAAAGGTTGCCGCGACCGTGTCGTTGTCCATGTGAAAGAGCTGGCGACGTTCGGAGTGACCGACGAGGACGTACTTCACGGCCAGACGCTTCAACATCGCGACCGATATCTCACCGGTGTAGGCGCCCGCGTCGAAGCAACTGACGTGCTGGGCGGCGAGAGAAATGGGTAGGCGGTCCGCGTCGATCAACGAACTCACCGTGCGCAGATCCACGGAGGGCGGAGTTACCACCACGTCGACATTGTCATGAGCCGTCGCGCGCAGCAGCACGCCCAACTGCTGGATCAGATGAACGGCCTCGACGTGATCGAGGTTCATCTTCCAGTTGCCAGCAATAAGGGGTCTAATCATTATGACGCACGGTTCCAGGGACAGTCGCGTAGTGCTCGCAGACCCACCAAATCACCAAACTCCAGCAACTCGAGCGACGCTCCCCCGCCGGTGGAGATGAAACCCACCTGGTCGCAGAGTGCGAACTTGGCGAGTGCGGCGCTCGAGTCTCCACCACCAATAACACTGACGGCGTCGCTGCTCGCCACCGCGTGAGCGAGGACCTTGGTACCCATTTCGAAGCGGGGATCTTCAAATACCCCCATAGGACCGTTCCACAAAATTGTGCCGGCCACTGAGATGATCTCGGCGAATCGTTGAGCACTGGAGGGGCCAATGTCGAGTCCCATCCATCCGTCCTCAATATCGGAGCCGAACAGTCGCGCCTCGTCGACTCCCCCGCCGGGGCCAAAACTGGCGCCGCTCGCGAGACCAAGGGCGTCGTCGGCGAGCACAATCTTGCCGCTCGCCAACAGTTCCTTGCACGCAGCCACCTTGGAGTCATCCACCATCGAATCACCCACCGCGTGACCCATTGCTCGCCAGAAGGTGAACGTCATGGCTCCACCGATAATGACCTGGTCCGCGCGCTCGACGAGTCGAGTGATGATCGCCAACTTGTCGGCAACTTTCGCTCCGCCGACCACGGCCACAAAGGGGTGACGCGGAGCATCGAGCACCGAAAGCAACGTCGTGACCTCCAGCAACAAATTCGGTCCGGCCGCGCTGTCGAGGTACTGCGGCGGAGCCATTACCGAGGCGTGAGAGCGGTGAGATACCCCAAAAGCTTCGTTGACGTAGTAGTCAAAACCCTTGACGAGGAGGCGACCGTACTCTTCGTCGTTGCTCTCTTCGCCCGGATCAAAACGGAGGTTTTCCA
>JANXTQ010000259.1 GCA_025352305.1 Actinomycetes bacterium | reverse complement strand
TAGCCGAACACGAAGTACTACGCCTGGCGGCCGAGGGCGCACCCATTGTCATAGTGCAACCCACGATGCCCCACGGTCCCTACGACCATCGTCCGACACCGTCAGGTCAGGTCGTGCTCGATTTCTTACGAGGAAAGATGTGGGGCTACGTTGACACCGCGATGAACGTGGCTCACGTGGACGATTTGGCACGGGGCCACCTCCAAGCGTTGGAGCGCGGACGTCAAGGTCGCAGTTACATATGCGGAGGAGAAAATCTCTCCATGCAGCAGTTGCTCCAGAGCCTCGCCACGCTCACAGGACTGAACGGCTCGAATCGCGCATTTCCACGCTCGCTGCCCATGGCCGCTGGTCGAGTCAGTGAGTTTGTCGAGGGAACGATTCTTCGTCGAGCGCCACGCGTTCCCCTCGAAGCCGCGCAAATGGCGACGACCTTTATGACCTTCGATGATTCACGCGCCCGCGACGAATTGGACTACCGCTCGCGGCCGGCCGCTCACGCGCTGTACGACTCGGCACGTTGGTTCATCACCAACGATTACGTGTCCACGGCTCGGGCTGATCGCATTGCCTGGAACGCTCCCTACTGACTCGCCGCTACGCACAGGACGTAGAGGTCACAGAGATTCCAACCGGTATGTGCGCCGCCAATGCGCTGATCGATTGAGGCGAGTGCCGGTCCCGTGTCATGAGCGTCGAGAGTGTCGGTCCAACTAATTCGCGCATCACTAATTCGTTTCATAGTTGCGTTGTTGGCCCACGCTCCCGCCGCGCCGACAGTGTGGTCACGACCATCTGACGCGTGCGCAACGAGGCCACTAGGGCGCTTCATGGCCTCGAGCGACGGTGCCGCGGCCCACACCAACTCCTGACATCGTCCACCACTTCCCGATCTCACTATCGACACCGTCACCTCTCCCGCGCCAATGACGCAGAACGGCTTCGGGGAGTGTATGGACGACGCAACGTCACACATGTGGCGGGCCACCTCTCTCGCTTCGCCCACGACGGCGTCGCCCAACGAGAACACCTCGTATCCGAGATTCGCGGCGGTCTGCATTGCGATCGTCAACATCCGCGCCGGCTCCGCGACGATCAAGTTGTTGTGGCGAAGCTCGCTGGAACTCACCGAGAGTCTCGATCGCTCCTTAGTGGACTCACGAATTCGATTCGTAAGTTCCGGATCGGCAATCTGAAAGAGACCGATGAGATCCTCAATCTCGGATCCATTGAAATCGACCTCATAAGTGAGTCCTGACGCGACCCACTGAGCACCCGACACCACATTGTCGACCAAAATTAGTGCGTAGGACGTTGCAGTTTGTACGTGACTAAGAATCCGACCACCGGCAATCTTCGACGTGGCCGCGCGCAACCGATTAAGTGTGGTGATGTCGACACCGGCTCGCAGCGCGCAGTGCCACAGAGTCTCTAGATCCTCAACGGTGAGCGGCCCTTGGACCAGATTGCACAGGCTGGACGCGCCACCAGAGATGGCGAAAATAGTCGTGTCGCTCTTGTTGGCCGACTGAAGAAACCCAATCAGCTCACGCGCGGCTCGTTCACTCCCGATTCCCGGCAACGGATGCTCGCCCACTCGAACGGCGATATCAGCAGCACCCCGGTGAGCGGAGTCACTGTCGCACACTATGAATCGGCGCCCGATCCGTTGACCTACGACCACTTCAATTGCAGCCACCATCTCGCGGGCGGCTTTGCCAATCCCAACGACGTCGACGCGACCAATACATTCGACCTGCGACATCTGCTCAGTGACGCACTGCGTCATCGAGAGCTCGTTCAGCCATCGACTGGAGATGTCGAGTGCGTCGCGCACCACGGGTTCAAGCCGGTCGCTCACAACATATGTCTATCTCGACATATGAAACAACGGTCTCACGTCAACTTGAACTCATACGTCATCTCAAGATTGCGCCGCACCGACTGGGTGAGACGCATCCCGCACGAAGTAGCTCGGTTAGAACCCGAGTCGAGGCCATGCACGCACGTGGCCATCATTTCGGCAATACTCGTGTCTCGCTGGGCCCCTTCGGCGAAGTGACGAGTGAAGGACAGGGTGTAAATAGTGACCATTCCCGGCGAATTCAATACCGATGTTTCCGACATGTTTGCGGTACATCAAGGAATACTGAAAGCTCTCGACGCCGCTTCCGAGTTGGTCAATAAAGCGTTGGCGGATCCAGAACGGGTTGCGGCCGTGACATCGTTCTACGACAACGTTTTGGAGTTTCTGCACGTCCACCATCAAGGTGAAGATGAACTGATCTATCCACGTCTAGAAGAGCTCTGCACTAG
>JANXTQ010000243.1 GCA_025352305.1 Actinomycetes bacterium | reverse complement strand
TTCTCGTCGCGTTCTTCTGCGTCTCGCCGCAGCGAGCGCCATTAGCGCCACCGTGTTCTCGAGCGCATTGCCCGCATTTGCTGCTCGAACGCCCCTAGCCACTAGTGCCGCAGCGTTTCACAAGGTTTTTGGAGCGCACGGTGCGGTATCGACCAACGTTTGTTCCTACGCAGTCGCGCCAGGAACTGCTCACTGCAACGCCACGGTTCGCATTGACCGCGCCGCTCGGCATTCGTTTCCGCTTGCAGCAAATCACAAGCGTCCCGTTGGTTCGCCCGCCGTTGTTGGAAACGGCGGAGGTTATGACCCGGCGTACTTGCAGTCGGCATACAACGTTGCATCACTCGCGGCCGCGCGTGGCGGCGGCGTGGGTCAAATCGTTGCCGTCGTTGACGCATACGACGATCCCAATTTGGCGAGCGATCTCGCAACGTACCGTAGCCACTTTGGTCTGAGCGCCTGCGTCAACGGAATCGTCTCTGCTGCAGCCAGCGGATGCGTCTTTCAAAAAGTGAACGAGTTCGGTCAGTCCGGTCCACTTCCCGCCACGAACGCTTCGTGGGGCGTTGAAAGTTCTTTGGACGTGGAAATGGTCTCGGCAATCTGTCCGAACTGTCAGATTCTGATTGTCGAAGCGAATCAACCCGCTCTGTCGGACCTCGGAACGTCGGTCAACACTGCAGTGGGTCTTGGTGCAACGGCGGTCTCCAATTCCTATGGATCAGGCGAATATTCGAGCGAAGTTCAAGACTCGAACAACTACTTCAACCACCCCGGTGTCGACATCACTGTCTCGTCAGGTGATAGCGGATACGGCGTGGAGTTTCCCGCGGCCTCTCCGTTCGTCACGGCGGTCGGTGGCACGACACTGAATCAGAACTCGAACTCCGGTACGCGCAACGCCACGGAGTCCGTATGGAGCGGCGCGGGCGCCGGATGTAGCGCCTTTGAACCCAAGCCGTCGTGGCAACACGACACGGGCTGCTCGCGGCGCACTGTGGCGGATGTTGCCGCCGTGGCCGATCCCGCGACCGGAGTATGGGTCTATGACACCTTCGGGCACACGGGATACGCCATTTACGGTGGAACTAGCGCGGCGTCTCCCATAATTGCTGCGCTGTACGCGCTCGCTGGCAATTCGCACACGAACTCGGTCCTGCCCGCCTCGTATCTCTATCAGTCGCCGAGTGCCCTAGTTTCGATCACAAACGGCAATGACGGCAGTTGTTCTAGTTACCTCTGCAATGCCAATCTCTCGCAAAATGGCTACAACGGTCCAACCGGTCTCGGTACTCCCGGGGCGACGCCGAACAGCCTGGGCGCATTTTCTACGTTTAGCGCTGCGCCGAGTGCGCCGAGTTCGCCCACACTCACCAGCGCCGTAGGAACCAACGGTTCCGCCACGCTGACCTGGTCGGCTTCGCAGAGCAATGGGGGAAGTCCCATCACCGGATACAACGTTTTCGTCGGCGGCACCAGCGGCTCTGAGTCAACAACTCCCGTTAATTCAAGTCCTCTGTCTGCTACCAGCTACTCCGTTTCGGGACTTACCAACGGTTCCACCTACTACTTCACCGTCAGCGCACTCAATGCCATTGGTGCCTCGGCGTCGTCCAATGAACTGGCCGCGACCCCCCAGATCGCGCCGGCGACCCCGGGGGCGCCGACGTTGACGGGCGCCGTTGGTTCGAGCGGCTCGGTCAGTCTCAGTTGGATCGCGCCAGCCAGCAATGGATCTGGTTCCGTTTCGGGTTACAACGTTTTTGTCGGAAGCGCCAGCGGTGCTGAGTCCGTAACTGCGAAAAACGCGTCGCCGCTCACCTCCACGTCGTTCACCGTTACGGGACTGAACAACGGTTCCACCTACTACTTCGTCGTCACGGCGCTCAACAGCGCCGGTTCCTCTCCCGCGTCCAACGAACTCTCCGCGAAAGCGGGCGTGCTGCCGGGATCCGTTATTGGATTTGCTGCGAGCAGCGACCGCAAGGCGGGTGTGGATCTGACGTGGCGTGCGCCCAACGGTGGGGGAATCTCGACGTACATTTTGCTCCGCTCGACCACCTCCGGCACCGAAGCATCGCTAGTGAGCGTTAGCTGTTCGACGTCGACGTGCAGTTTCGTTGACAAATCCACGACGCGATCGGTCACCTACTATTACCAAATTGCTGCGGTCAACGTCATTGGAACGGGACCCCGATCCAATCAGGTGTCGGCAGTCGCTCGCTAGTCTGAGCGAATCAAAGTCGTACTATCCCCCGTTTTCACGGCGTAGGGTCGTAGGCCATAAGCGGTCCACAGGGAGAACACCATGGCTAATGCGGAGACGCGCGACGCAGTGTCCCTCGATGAGGGAATTGAATTCTTCGACGTAATTATTGTGGGCGCCGGCATCTCGGGTATTGGTTCGGCGTACCACCTCGCTCACGCATCGGCCCCTCGCAGTTTCGTCATTTTGGAGTCAATGGCGGGCTTCGGCGGCACGTGGCGAACGCATCGCTACCCCGGCGTGCGCTCCGACAGCGACCTCTACACCTTTGGATATCGCTTTAAGCCCTGGACCAATGCGCCCATCGCGAGCTCGGCCGAGATTCAAAAGTATCTCTCCGAAGTCATTGAAGAAAACCAACTGGATGAGCACATTCGCTACCAACACCAGGTCGTGAGTGCCGCGTGGTCGAGTGTGGACAACACCTGGACTCTGACGGTCTCACGAAGCGACACCAATGAAACCATCACACTGCGCACCAATTTTCTCTGGATGTGCCAGGGCTACTACCAGCACGAGCGTGGGTACGTTCCCGAGTGGAACGACATGGACACGTTCACCGGTGAGATCGTTCATCCTCAAACGTGGCCGGAGGATCTAGATCTCAGCAATAAGCGGGTAGTCGTTATTGGCTCGGGGGCCACCGCGGCAACGCTCATCCCGGCGATTGCTGATCAGTGCGAACACGTCACGATGCTGCAGCGCTCCCCTACTTACTTTTTCTCGAGGGAAAACAAGAACGAAGTCGCCGACATGCTGCGCGAACTAGAAATTCCCGAAGAGTGGATCCACGAAATCGTTCGGCGCAAGCTCTTGAGTGATCTTCGCCTACTCACGGACTTCTCTCGTGAGTACCCCGAAGAGGTCC